>DLXG01000058.1 GCA_003448875.1 Anaerolineaceae bacterium | reverse complement strand
GAACGAACCGGCGGGGGTGCGCTTAAGGGGAGCCCTGACCGCGCTTTCAATGGCGGAATACTTCCGTGATCAGGGACGGGACGTCTTGTTATTCATTGATAATATTTTCCGTTTTACCATGTCGGGTTCGGAGGTTTCGGCATTATTAGGCCGTATGCCTTCGGCGGTGGGTTATCAGCCGACTTTGGCAACCGAAATGGGTGAATTACAAGAACGGATTACTTCCACCCGCAACGGCTCAATTACCTCCATGCAGGCTGTGTACGTGCCGGCGGATGACTATTCAGACCCGGCCCCGGTGGCAACCTTCACTCACCTGGATGCCACCATTGCGCTGGAACGCTCAATTGTGGAAAAGGGCATCTTCCCGGCAGTTGATCCGCTGGCATCTACTTCGCGTATTCTGGATCCGAATATCGTCGGTCAGGAACATTACTCTACCGCACGTGAAGTTCAACGGGTTTTACAGCGGTATAAAGACCTGCAAGACATCATTGCCATTTTGGGTATTGATGAATTGAGTGAGGACGATAAGCTGATCGTTTCTCGGGCGCGGAAGATCGAGCGCTTCTTCTCACAGCCGATGTTCGTGGCAGAAAAATTTACCGGTCGCCCCGGTCGTTATGTCCCGCTTAAAGAAACGGTGCGTGGTTTCCGTGAAATTCTGGATGGCAATTGTGATGATTTACCAGAGCAAGCCTTTTATATGGTTGGAACGATTGACGAAGCCCGAGAACGCGCCAAAGAACTGGCATAAGAGAGATTGAAAAATGCCGATTCGCTGTGAAATCGTATCTCAGGACCGCATAGTCTATCAGGATGATGTAGATATTGTCGTCCTGCCGGGCGTGGAGGGCGTCATGGGGATTTTACCCAATCACGCACCTCTTTTGACCACCCTGAAATATGGCATTATTACCGTTCGTAAGAAGGGCGAAGAGCAGTATTTTACAGTTGCCGGAGGAGTAGCAGAGGTTCTGCCAGAGGCAGTCGTTATTCTTGCTGATGCTGCTGAAAATGTTAATGAAATTAATCTGGCCCGCGCTGAAGAGGCACGCCGGCGGGCGGAGGAACTGCTCAGTAAAATTACCGATGTAGATACGGACGAATATCTGGCGGCTCAGGCGGCTTTACGCCGGAGCACCTTGCGTATCAGCGCAGCACAGCGGTATCGCAGCGGGCAACCCCGAATAGGCGGCGGCTAGGACATTCGGGGTATAATCAAAATGAGGTGCCATAGGTTGGGCATCCTATCTTTGATGAATGGAAGGAATTAGAGCGATATGCCTGCGTTTACAAGGGAATTAGGCATTGATTTGGGCACGCTCAATACCGTGATCGCGGAAGGAAATCAGATATTATTGCAGGAACCAACCGTGGTTGCGATTGTTGTTGAAGAACAAAAGATGGTTGAGTGGGGGCAGGCTGCCCGTGACATGATGGGGCGTGTTTCAGAAAGCATTGAAGTCGTGCGGCCTTTGCGGCACGGTGTGATTGCTGAATTTGAAATTACTGAAAATCTGCTGCAATATCTTGTGAAGAAAATTTGCGGGCCGATGTTGATTTTCCGCCCCAGAATCATTTTGACCGTGCCGTATGGGATTACCAGTGTAGAAACACGCGCTGTTCATGAGGCGGGCTTGGGTTCCGGCAGTCGCGAAGTGTTACTGATCAAGCAGCCGTTGGCGGCGGCATTAGGAATTGATTTACCAATCAATACCCCATCCGGGAATATGATTATATCCCTTGGGGGAGGAACCAATCAGGTTGCAATTCTGGCAATGAACGACATCGTTACAGCAGAAACCTCGCGGACGGGCGGTTTGTATATGGACGAAGCCATCATCAACTACGTCCGGAAAAAGTTTGGGGTGATAATTGGCCAAACCACCGCCGAACTTCTTAAAATTCGGATTGGGGCTGCGATTCCATTGGAACAACAATTAACCATGGAAGTACAGGGGCAGGATCAGGTTACTGGTTTACCCCGTCCGGTAAGCCTGACCACTGATGACATCGTGGATGCTCTCCAGGAACCACTAGATGAGATCGTAGCGCTGGTCAAACGAGTGTTGGAAAAAACACCGCCTGAGTTAATTTCTGACATCATTGACCGGGGAGTGGCCCTTTGTGGTGGTGGCGCGCTGTTGAGGGGAATGGACAAATTCCTGACCAAGTCATTGGGTATCCCGGCTTATCTGGTGGATAACCCCCTTACCTGCACGGCAGAAGGTGCCTGCCGGGCGCTGGCGATGAGGGATACCCTGCGTCGCAGTTTGATTAATTTCTAAGATCGTAGTTTTCCCCGCCTCAATCTAAATAATAAGTCATGTGTTGAAGTTTGATTATCGGGTCAATATTTTCAACGTGAATATCGGCAGGCAAATTCAAACTAATGGGTGCGTAATTTAGTATGGCCCGAATACCGGCTTCCACCAATTCCTCGGCAACTGCCTGAGCCACGGATGCCGGTACTGTCAACATGGCGATTTTTATTCCCAGTTGGGGAATAATGGATTTTAGTTTTTGGCTGTCTTGAATAATCAGACCGGCAACTTCTTTGCCGATTTTTTCCGGATCGTTGTCGAACGCCGCAGTAATACGAAAACCATGTTCAGCAAATCCCTGATAGCGGGCAAGGGCATTACCCAGATCTCCCATTCCCACCAGTGCAAGATCCCAAACCTTGTTTAATTTCAGGATTGACTGTAATTGTTCAACCAGGTAAGCAACCGAATAACCTGTACCCTGTTTACCAAACTCGCCGAATTGAGAAAGGTCTTTGCGAATCTGAGCAGCCGAAATGCCAATTGCCTCACCTAATTCTTGAGAAGAGGTTGTTTTAATCCCTTCGCGATACATGTGCTCCAAAGCCTGTAGATAGCGGGGCAGCCTCCCAACCACAATATCGGGTACGGTTCTGGTGATCATTTGACCTCGCTCTTGAATAGAGTTAATTTGAATCGGTTTGTCTTAATTTTACATTAACTATCCATTTTTTGTGCGTATTTTCACAGGAAAAAGGCTGCCCCATTCCTTTCGGGCAGCCTTTCTAATACCGGTTTACGTTTGGCTGAGGTTAGTCTCGATTTCGGCCCATGAGCAGGAAAACGTAATAAAGAATGGTAGAAATGGCCTGAACTGCTGCGGCGACGTAAGTTAAAGCGGCGGCGTCCAGCACGCTGTTTACACCGCGAATTTCTTCGTTGTAAATTGCGCCGGAAGTAGATAACCACGCCTTTGCACGACGGGAAGCATCAAATTCTACCGGTAACGTGACCAGAGCAAAAACTGCTGCAAGGGCAAACAACCCGATCCCCAGCCAGGCTATGGATGTGCCGATGGTGGGTGACAGGAAAAAGCCGATAATGAAGAGAATAGGACCTAACCAGCTGCCAATTTGAACACCGGGCACTAAGGCTGAGCGGAGTTGAAGCATGGCATAACCGCTCGCATCCTGAATGGCATGGCCGGCTTCGTGGGCAGCCACACCGGCTGCGGCTACGCTGTTGCTTTGGTAAACCTGAGGGCTGAGCCGTAAAACTTTGGCCCGCGGGTCATAGTGGTCACTCAGAAACCCGTGTGATTGCTCAACCCGGACATGAGAAAGCCCAACCGAGTCCAGCATTCTGCGGGCGATTTGGGCACCGGTCAAACCTGCGTAGGTCCGTACCCGTGAAAATTTACTGAATGCACTTTGTACCCTGATTTGAGCCCAAAAGCCTAAAATCAAGGCCGGCAATGAAAAGAGGATATATAAGCCGTATCCTCCAAACATCAGATCCATAATTAAATCCTCCGTGTGAATATTTTGAATTCAGCCTTGTCAAGATTATCGAAATAATTTATACCAGACAAGTATTAGTAGAATGTTAACAAAGGATATATAAAAAATTAGTGCGCCCGCCGAGACTCGAACTCGGGCTCTTACCTCCGGAGGGTAATGTGATGTCCACTTCACTACGGGCGCAGGGGGTGATCTTCAACTGTGCCTAGATTTTACCACGCTTTTGGATGAGGGCAAGATTTTATCTATTAATTGACCAATGGGCTTAATTCTGCCAGTTCACTACGCAGCTGGGTGATAATTTTCAGATTGCCTCCCTCATCTCCCATCCGCCGCAATTGGTGTTTTTTATGGGCGAGTTCAGCGCAGAGCTGATAAAAATGAGAGATTGTGCGAAAGGTAGGCTTTCCCACATGGTTGAAAAATGCCTTAATGCGAGCAATATTCGAAAAAGATTTTTGATATTGTTCCGAAGAGATGATACCTAATTGTACTTCTTCTTTTAATTCTTGTTGAATCAGTCTCTTTTCGTGGTAAATAACATAAAGGATAAAGATTCCCAAACCAAGCCAACCAGTCCAATCAAATAATGTTCCCAGAACAATCCCCGCAACGCCGGGTATTAGAGCAGGGATAGAATTATGAATGCTGTGTAAAACAATTGAAACTAACAAACCCGCTGTGGAATAAACAATTCTTTTTGACCATTGGGGGGATAATCTTGCCAGAGCGAGACCAATCCCGAAGAAAGCAGTGTAAAAGGGGTGCTGCCAGCCAACCAGAACAACACGAATGAAGACCAGTGTAAGCAAACCAGTATAACCACTTTCCAGATATCCATAATTGTAAATATAGTAGGTGTTTTCAGTGGCTGCAAAACCTAATGCGGTGATACCTGCATAGACAATCCCATCCAGAATCGAGTCGAATTCCTTGCGGTAGAAGTAAAAAACAATCAGAACTGCCAGACCTTTGAGGATTTCTTCAATAATGGGGGCAATCACAGAGCCGGTTGTTTGTTCGGCAATCAATTCGGAACCAGTCAGGATAAAAATCCCCGCACCTAACAGCGTGTTGATAAAAAATGCAAAACCGGCTGCAATCACTGCGCCCCACACAAAGGCCCCGCCCAGCAGATGACGGGGTTCTTTTTCAAAACGATCGAACCAATAAACAATAAAAGCAAACACCAGCATTGGCAAAAATCCAAAAATGACAGACAAAATGAATCCCATAGTCTGTTCAACTCCCCAATTGGTCAGGCTGCTTCATAAACACGGGCAATCTCATCGCGAGTGAACTTTTCCAGCAACCGCTTGCCGGTGGGTGTGATTTGATAAACTTCTGGTTGACCTGACTCCACCTGACCGATGATGCTGGCATAAATTCCATTTTCCCGCAGGGCTTTGACAATGGCCGGGCCGGATTCTGGCGAGGCGATAATCACAAGCGCACCTGAGGCAATCGTGCCTAGCGGATTCAAACCGAAAATCTCACACACTTTGCGTGAAAGAGGGGGGATAAAAATCTGATCGAGGTCCACAATTAAGGTATTACGGCTGGCGTAAGCCAGTTCCCATAGCGCAGTTGCCAAGCCGCCTTCGGTTGGGTCGTGCATGGCATGGACTTCGCCAGCCTTTATGGCAATTTCTGCATCACGGCTGACCGAAATACCGGGCTCTTTGAGAAAATGTTGGGCTTCAGAAAGTTCAGGTTCGCTTAAGAAACCTTCAAACCGCTCCGGAAACTCATTGGCAAGCAGCGCGGTGGCTTCAATCGGTATGCCTTTTGACAAGATAATCACATCACCGGGTTTAGCACCAAGCGGTGTGATGAGGTTTTCGCGGCTGATTTCGGCGATTAATGTGGTGACCAGAATGGGGCGGTCTAATCCCGCCGTAATTTCGGTGTGACCGCCGATTGGGGTAATGCCAAGTTGCTGGCAGGTCTGGGTGACCTGCTGAGTGATTTCATTAACCAGCAAAGGGGTGGTTTTGTTTTCGGGCAGCAGCATGGTGAGCAGCATCCATTGCGGTTTTGCGCCAGTGGTGGCAATATCATTTGCGGCAATCTGCACGGCATACCAGCCAATTTGTTGGGTCGCGAAGGTAATGGGTTCGCTTTTAAATACCAAACAGCGCTCATCAAATTCGACCACGGCACAATCCAGACCGATTCCGGGTCCCAAAATCACCCTTTCTGATGGGGCAGGAAGCGTGTTTATCAATTGTTGTAAATATTCATGGGGAAGCTTTCCAAGTGGGAAGGTGAAGTTCATGTTTCCTCGTCGTTGATAACGGCAAAGCGTTGGATAATGGGTTTGATGCGGTCGTAGTGCGATCCTTTCCAATA
Organism: Anaerolineaceae bacterium; assembly: GCA_003448875.1. Classification (GTDB taxonomy): domain Bacteria; phylum Chloroflexota; class Anaerolineae; order Anaerolineales; family Anaerolineaceae; genus Bellilinea. The sequence goes on along the minus strand of DLXG01000058.1, from coordinate 6,255 downwards.
TATCTGATTGCACTGCGAACAGCGGCTGAAGTCATTGTAGTATAAACGAGTTAAGGGCAGCAGCTGGTCAAGAATCGTCTGTTTATCCACCTTTTCTAAAAGTCCATTGCAGCGCGGACAGCGGCTAAAAGGTTTCAGATATGGCGAAAGGCTGAATTGCTGGACGACCTCAGTCAGTTGAGTGATGGGGTCATCGCCGCGAACGCAATAACCACATTGAACCACTTTTCTTTTGAGCAAACCACGGTCGCGAGTCAGGACAATCCGGTTTTGCTCGGCAGCAATACGAGCAATGTCGGCATCTTCAAAGTTGTGATTATAGCAGGCATCAATGCCCAGTAAGCGTAGATAAACCGTTAATTTACCTAAATGATTGTCCAGGATGAATTTTGGGGGATGTGCTTCCTCGCCGGATTTTTCATTTTGCCATGGGTAAATGTGGATGATGTCCCCCGGCAATGGATGATAGGTTAAATTGATGATGGTTTGATTGACTGTGATATTTCCAATCTCTGGATGAGGAACACCCAAGGCTTCCACAATGTGTTTTAGTGAGGTTTTCTCACGTAATTGGAAGTGAGTCTCTAATGGATCATCCTTCGATTTAAAAAAATGGGTTAAACCGCCATGAAAGATAAGGGTTATCTCTCCGCGGTAAGTGGATTCAATAGATGAATTCGCGGATATCATAACGGCTGATGTGGGGTGTGCCTCTTTCGGGGTGGAAGAGTAAGGCGTTTTCAATTTGTTCGCCTTGCCGGATACGTTCTTCTGCGCTCAGTGGTTCAAGTGAGCTTTGATAGGCACTCTGGACATAAGGCAGGTTTTCATTTTCGATCAGTTCAGAGAAATAAATCAGGTCTTCTAAGTCTAGCGGCATGGCGTTGATGAGTTGAATCGTTTCTCGAACGTGAGCCTCAGCATACTTTTTGCCACCCGCACCAAGCAGAACGATAATGCCGACTGCCACACCACCGGCTTTAATATTCCGAACCGCTTGGAGCACATCCTCAGGGGTGCCGGGTTTGCGTAAAAATCTGAGCAGTGGTTCGTGTCCGGACTCCATGCCGATGTAAACCCTTTTCAAGCCCAATCTGGCAAGCAGAGCGAAATCCTCAGCAGTTTTGCGCTCTCCGCTAAAACCATCCAGAAATGCAAATATACCACCGAGTTTTTCAACATCCAATTCTTCGTGAACTACCTCAAATAGCCGAACGAGGCGCGGCATTGGGACGACCAGAGCATTGGCGTCTCCAAGGAATATCGTGCGCCGCAGGCTGAGTCCTTCACTCAGGTAGGTTTTGACAGCCCGAACGTGTTCCCGAAATTCATCTTCCCGCTTGATGCGAAAGGGACGGCCACGGTAAAAATCACAAAATGTGCAGGTATTGAAAGAACATCCTTCGGTTGCTTGTAAGACAACAGAAATATATTGATCGGGAGGAAGGATGCCCACCGGTTTATAAACCTGACGATATTTTAAGGCATCTGCGTGAGCCGTTGAAATGTCAAATGACGCCGCCGTTTGGAGATCTTGCCAGCCCTTAGCGTCCAGCGGGGGATTGAGCGTAATTTGGGCAGAATTCAAATCCTGCAAAAGATGATTCAAAATTGTGTGAGCGCGTTGAATCAGATTATCTGCCTCTTCTGATGAAAGCCAGCGGCGATGCCGGGATTTATCAGCAGTTTGCCATTTTGCCACTACCTTGCCGTCCAATCCGCGCCGGTAAGAAACTTCATTCACTAAGGCAGTCCACAAACGACCCGCCAGATCAAAACTAAATACCTGTTGACTTCCTAGACTAATCGTCAGGCAATTTGGCTTGACACTAATCGTTAAAGATTGGTTTCTCCAATATCCTTGATGAACCATGATTAAGGATTTTTGAACGGTATAATAAGGCGGATATTTTAAAAGTTTCTGTAAATTATAAACCAACCAGCTGCCTGCAGCAGCAATTCTAGAAGGAAAGCGGTTCTATGCGTATCCTTTTCATCCGACATGCACAATCTACAAACAATCTATTATGGGATCAAACTGGCAGCAGCGATGGGCGTTCCAGTGATCCAACATTGACTGAATTGGGTATCCAGCAGGCGCAAGCCTTGTGCGAAAATTTTATGAAATACCTGACTTTGCCGGGTGATAACCAGATTCCCCAATTAGGGAAAATCTTCCTGTATAGTAGCTTAATGTGGCGTTCGCTGCAAACCGCCCAGCCCCTCGCAGAGAAATATGGATTACCCCTTTTGGGGTTACGGGATTTGCATGAAGTCGGTGGTGTGTATCTCAGAGACCCCGAAACGGAGTTGAACGTCGGTCTGCCGGGCAAGAAACCGAGCGAGCTGAAATTAACCTATCCAGGTTTACAGTTTGTTCAAAAGGTTGATGAAGAGGGGTGGTATAACGAGCCGTACGAGTCGGATGAGCAGGCTCACACCCGAGCGCAACGTTTGGTCAAGTGGCTGATGGATCAACACTTTTATACCGATCATGTGGTCGTACTGGTGAGTCATGGTGCTTTTTTTAATTATTTTATGACCAAGCTACTACGAATTAGTGCACCATATTATGGCTGGTTTGTGATGAACAATACCGGTGTGACTGCAATTGAGGTGGAAAACGATCAGATTTACATCCTTTTCACCAATCGGCTTGATCATTTACCAGTGAATTTGATCAGTTAGTTTGTCTAACCCGGTTCAACCAGCCTGGGATGGCTGGCTGGGGATGAAAGTTAACTGGCGGTTACGCCAGAACATGAGGAAACCAATCAATTGTAGTGCCCCACCGACCATCAGGGCGATGCTGATGCCGGCAAGGTCTGCGATAAACGTACCGATCAGGGGGGAAAGGATGGAAGAAACGTACTGGAGGCTTTGAGCAATCGAAACAAACGTGGCGCTGTATTCTGTCGGCACGGTTTTCATGAGCTCATCAAAGAATACCAGATTCAAGCCCGCCTGAAAAATACCATTGATCCCTGCAAATAAGGTAATCAAAAAGACATTATGAGTTGTGGCAACCAGAATTGGATACAATGCAGCCCCAAGGGTGGTCCAAAGTAATACATTCCGAGAGCCGCGCCGGCGCGATTGCTGAGTCCAGAAAAAATAACCGACAATCACAATCGCAGTTTGGGCGGTATTAATGGTCGCAATCCAGCTGTTGCTGGCCTGTACTTCACGAACGAAGTAAAGAGGAAAGAGTGGAAGCGTGAGCGCAGCGCCAGAAAGAAACACAAAGCGTTTGATGACGAAAGATTGAAACGGTTTCTCGCTACTCAAGAGATTCAGATAATCCCTTAACGATTGGCGGAGAGGTTTTTTACCAGAGTTGTTGGGTTTTTGAAAATCTGGAAGGCTGATATGCGAGGAGAAGTAATAGCTGATTAACCCGCCAATGGAAAGGAAAATAAAGATGACCTGAAAGTTGGTCGGGAAGGATATTCGATCCAGAAATTGACCGATAATAAAAACTGCTACCGCAGTGGTAACTCCCAGTATAGACCAGCGGCGGGTCATTAATTCATAACGGAGATTGGGGCCGGCTACGGCGTTCATCACTACCGAAAATGAAATATTCAATAAAGTTTGGGGTATTGTTGCCAGCGCCCAAACAATCAAAATACCTGTAATCAATGGTTGACCCTGCAGCAGGAAGGCTAAAACACCTGTCAGGGCATAGCTCATAATCACACCCAGCCGGGCAAGGCTGAACCATGGGATAATCTTTTTTTGATTCTGTAAAAATTGTCCCATGGGGATTGCCAGAATTAATCCGGCTAAGGCGGGCATAGAAGTCAGCAGGCCAATTTCGTAAGATGTTGCCCCCAAACGTGTGAGAAAGACCGGCAGGAATGGCGCAGCGGCGTTAGCCAGCCCAACACCAATCGCGTCAATTTGAACATTGGTGAAGTTTCTGTTCTGTACCCGGTCTAAATCTGGCGGATTGGCAAATAACTTTTTGATGTTCACGATGAATCTTCCGACAAGTTCATTTCAAACAAGGTCTGATTATACTCCCCCATTAAATTTTTTTTACAACAAGATGTCATACTCCCCTATTTGGAGCGCTTCTGCTTCTTCTATCTGGATATCGTAACGAGCACGCCATTGCAGAAGCCCTCGTGCAAATTCTATCCAACGGCTGGTTGAGGGCTGATTCTCTATCTTTAGCCAGAGATCAATCTTTTCAAGCCAGCGATGGGGATCGTTGTGAAGAGGCTGGAAGAATAATAGAAAAGACTGTAAGTCCCAAACAATAACTCTCCCATCGCTGCTGCAAGAAACCAGTTTATCGCCGTCAGGTGTCAGCCCAAGTCCGCATCCAGCCTGCTGGTGTGCTTCAATTGCAAGAAGGTGACCAGAATCATCTTCATGCCAGACATATAATTTTCCATCAAGTCCCATGCCAAAAAGGAGTGGCAAATCTGGATGAAAAACTAAGTGAGTAATGGGGGATTCAGTGGTGAACGAAGGGGGGACGAGAGACTTGAGTGACGAAAGGCTGAATTGCTGGATTGTGGCATTTCGAGTGGCTATGGCCAATTTTTGGCGGCGATTCAACGCCACAGCCAGCGGAATACCGTCCAACTCTGAGATTGACTGAACTGGCTTTTGAGCCTGTATGGGAAGGATGTGACAGGTTCGATCAGCGCTGGTAAAGATGAGGGTCTTGTTATCGGGGGAAAGCGATAGAGACAAAATCTCATTCCTGGTTAGAACCGGGGGGCGTGCTGCTAAACCGCTGGGGAAATGCCATGATTGAATCATCCCATCAAAGCCGGCGGAGTAGAACAATCTGCCATCCGACTGAAAAACGATTGAGCGGATTTGTCCTTTGTGCCCTTCCAGAGTTTTCAACAAGGCGTGGTCATGCCGGCGAAAAATGCGAAGACGGTGATCGCCGCCGGCGCAAACCAGATAACCTGCCTGTGGATCGTATCCAATATATCGTGTCGGAGAAACCGGACTAATGATCGGTTTCTGCCATTCGAGTGAAGTTAAGTCAAGAAACTGGATGGTTGAGTCCAGACCGCCTAAGGCAACTTCCATGCCAAAAGGTGAAATTGCCATGCAGGCAGCACTGCCTGCGGGAGAGTGTAATATGGACTGAGAGAATATTGGCAATGGGCGAGAAGTACATGCCTCAGAGAGGTGTGCAAGTTCATTCAGTTCTGGTTCCTCAATCAAAAGATGCGATGTCTTGGCAAGCCGGCTAAGTAATTGAGCAGACCAGTGCAGGGGTGCATAAGTGAGAAGTTGTAACCACTGCACATCTGAAGGATTAGCAAGGACAATAGCGAAAATCTTTTCCCAATCCGCCGGGCTTAACTCCCATAAGATTACAGCTGGCCGGCTGCTGGAAACTTGAGATAACCAGTCAACCTGACCGTTATGACGCGCATGAGCCAGTATTTTTTGCCTGAGAGAAGGATTGGCTGAGGTGTACGCTTCTAACAACCATTGATGGGCAAAGTCGAACGATTCATATTCCTCCCACTGACTGGTAAGAAAGAGATAAAGTGCTTTATCGGAAGGCGTGGAAGGGGTGTAATGGTACTTGAAACAGATCTCAAGCACATCGGGGGCATCGTAGAGGATGACCAAGCGGCAAAGGGCATCTCTGGCGGGAACATGATTACTTTCAGCCAGTGAGGTCAATCGTTCTAAAATTACAGTTTTTTCCGTTGGGGAAGTTTGGGGATAAACGGATAGCAAGCGGCTGGTCTTTTCGTGTTCGTCTAACAGGAGAATATCCAATAGAGTAGAGATATGTTGTTTTAGGGGTGATGTAGTAATACGGCAAATTTTCAGGCGGGTTGATGGATGAGCATGATGAAAAAAGTAGGCTGCCAAATGTTGGAGTTGATTATCGAATTGCGTGTAGTCAAGATCGGTTAGATACAGAAAAGAAAAAACGGCCTGAAATTCAGCGCTGGGGCAAGGAAGGGGGTCGCTTTTTAGAAACGCAATCGCTGCGGCGTGCTCGTTTTCAACTGCCAGCCGGTATAAACTCAAGACAGCCTGTGGGTGATTCTGGCGGCTCAATTGAACGAGGGCATCAAAGGCTTCATCTCGAATTTGCGAAAGCGGTGCACTGAGACAGGCTTCTTCCAGAAGGGCAACACTTTCAGCGGTCGGATTGGTCAATAATTCTCGTATCGCCCCACGCTGAATCAAACGCAGGGTGGCTTCTCTGGGCAGGTCAGGGATTTCACTTAAAGAAAGTAAAGCCCGTCGTAATTCTTC
>DLXG01000119.1 GCA_003448875.1 Anaerolineaceae bacterium | reverse complement strand
ATTTCTATTTTGCATTGACAGTTTTAATTTTCTCCGTCCTCATTAATCATACTGTTCAACACCCTTCAAAACCTAATCCGCGTTCCTTGAGGGAAACATACCGTCCCCGTCCAATCACCAGATGATCCAGCACCTGAATATCCAGCAGTCTGCCCGCCTGAACAACTGCCCGCGTTAGCGCGACATCCTCGGGGCTGGGGGTCGGATCACCGCTGGGGTGGTTATGAACCACCAGAATACAAGCCGCGTGGCGGATAATTGCGGCCCGGAACAATTCGGCTACCCGTACAGTGGAAGCGTTCAACGAACCCTGATACAACTTCTCGATGCTGATCACCCGGTTACGCGTGTCGGTCAGAATTACCCATAAATTTTCCTGCATCAGACCAGCCATCTCATACATCACCAGATCGGCCGCATCACCGGGGGAGTGAATGGTACGGCGTTCTTCTTCGTCATCATCATCGCGCAGGCGTTTTCCCAACTCAATCGCCGCTTTAATCTGGGCTGCCTTGGCCTCACCAACTCCGTGTTGAGCGCAAACTTCGCTGAAACTGGCCCGGTGCAGGCCTCTTAACCCGCCAAAGGTGTTCAACAAACGCTGCCCCAACTGGACAGCATTCTCACCCGGCAGGCCGGTACGCAGCAGAATTGCCAGCAATTCAGCCGTATTCAGGGCGTGTGCACCAATTTCTGCCAGGCGTTCACGTGGACGTTCGCTGGCCTCCAAATCCGTAATACGGTAATAGACCGCCTGCTCCCGTGTGTTTTTGCTGCGCTGGTTGACCATTCTCCCTCCCGCTGGTGTAGTCCTTGCACTTCGCAAAATACTATAGCCGAGACCCGAAAATCCGGCAAGCAGAAGCGGGAAGGATTAAACTGCTCCCGTGCTATAATTTTTTCATTGGAGTTCACCATATGGATATAGCCACGCTTGGGAATCTCGCTCTTATCGCCGCAGCCTTCGGCGCTGCTTTTTTGGCCGCCCTATGGCTCAGTTTGATTTTATGGACTTACCGGGATATTCGCAGCCGCAGTCGCGATCCCCTGATTCGCATTTTAGCCTTGCTGGTAGTGGCGGTATTATTCCTGCCCGGAGTACTCATTTATTTGATTTTACGCCCTCCCCGCACACTGGAAGAAGAGTATCAACGCACTCTGGAAGAGGAAGCCTTACTGCAAAATATTGAAGACACGCCGCTCTGTCCGGGATGTACCCGCCGCATCCAACCTGATTGGCAAATCTGCCCGAATTGTCACACCCGCCTGAAAAAAACTTGCCATCACTGCGGCCGGTTGATGGAACTACCTTGGAACCTGTGTCCATACTGTGGTACACCCGCGCCGGGTATGCGCCGCGAGGCAACCAGCATCGAAGATGCACTTCAAAATCTACCGCTGGAGGAAATCGAAGAAGACCGTTCCACCTTTCCGGCCTCTGCAGCAGGCGAAACTTTTTCAAGCTCCGCCACGGAGGATATCTCTCTTCGCAAAGAGAACGAATAATCTCATGTATGGGGTTGATGCCCTCCCAACGGAAATGTTTTATTGGGGTCAAGGTATAATTTGATTATGCAAATTTATCCGCTGCAACCTGTTGATTATCTGGTCATTGGACATTTGACCCGCGATCTCACCCCCGCAGGGCCGAGGTTAGGCGGGACGGTCGCGTATTCTGGCCTCACAGCCCGGGCCCTGGGGCTGAAAGTGGGTGTTGTAACCGCCTGTGATCCTGATTTGCCTCTCGGTGAGGTCAACGACCTGACACTGGCGATTCGTTATAGCGATACCACGACCACCTTTAAGAATATTCAAACCCCCAGTGGCAGAATTCAGCATGTATTTCACCCGGCCGCTTTCATTGACCTGAGCATGGTGCCGGAAGTCTGGCGTAATACCCCCATCGTCCACCTTGGGCCGGTACTTCAAGAAGTTGACCCAAAACTGGCGCGCGCCTTTCCGAATTCCTTCGTAGGCATAACACCTCAGGGTTGGCTGCGGGCGGCAGCCAGAGATGGACGGGTCATGTTTACGGATTGGCCGGAAGCCCGCTACGTTCTGGAAACCGCAAACGCCGCGGTCTTAAGCATGGAGGATGTGCAGGGTAACGAGGATATCATCGAAGAGATGGTTTCTTCCATTCGAGTCTTGGCGGTTACCGAAGGTGCCAATGGCGCGCGGATTTACTGGAACGGTGACGTGCGTTATTTTCGCGCTCCACTCACTCAAGAAGTAGACCCGACCGGGGCGGGCGATATTTTCGCTGCGGCTTTCTTTGTGCGCCTTCATCAAACCCGTGATCCATGGGAGGCCGCCCGTTTTGCCACTCAACTGGCAGCTGCTTCGGTAACCCGCCCCGGGCTGGAAGCCATCCCCACCCCCGAAGAAGTGAAACTCAATTCAGTAGAAATTCTTCCCTGAGAAGCAACCATGGCAAAAATTTATACTTTTGTCAATCAAAAAGGTGGTGTTGGTAAAACGACTTCGGCTATTTCGCTGGCGGCTTTTCTGGGGTATTTCGGCCAAAAGGTTTTACTGATTGACCTCGACCCGCAGGCTAATGCCACCTCTTCTCTGGGAATTGACAAACGCAGCGTACGGAATGGCACATATGAAGTACTGATGGGCAACCAGCCAATCGGCCCTCACATACTGCACAATCCGCGTTTTCGGCTTTCTATCCTGCCTTCATCCCCTGCTTTGGCGGGTGCAGAGGTGGAATTGATTCAACTCCCCAACCGTGAACGCCGCCTGCTGGAAGTGCTTACCCCCGCCATGGAACGCTACGACTATATTCTGGTAGATTGCCCTCCCTCGCTCAGTCTGTTGACCATCAATGGGCTGGTCGCCGCCAGACACGGAGTGATTATCCCGGTTCAATGCGAATATCTCGCTCTGGAAGGGCTGGGACAGTTAACCCAGACCATCCAGCGGGTGCAAACTTCCCTCTTCCCTGAACTGACCATCCGTGGAGTTATCCTGACCATGTATGACGGGCGCACCCGGCTGGCCATTGACGTGGTCAACGAGGTGCGAAAATATTTTCCGGATAAAGTCTTTCAAACCGTCATTCCCCGCAGCATTCGGCTGGCAGAAGCCCCTTCCTACGGTATGCCCATCTCAATTTTCGCCCCAGAGTCAACTGCCGCCCGTTCTTACGCCCAACTCACCCGTGAATTGCTGGCCGGTGACGGGGTATTCATTCCAGAATTTGTGAAACAGGATCAGGTATGACCCGCAAAAGTGGTTTGGGCAAAGGACTGGATGCGTTAATCCCCGGCAATCAGCCCTCTGGAGGGGAAGGAAACATTCAACAAATCCCCATTGAGGCAATCAGCACCAATCCCTACCAACCCCGCCACGACGTAGAAAACCAGCATCTTGAAGAACTGGCCGAATCAATTCGTCAGCACGGGATTTTACAACCGATCATCGTAACGCGCGACCCCTTCAGCGGGCAATACTCCCTCATCGCCGGAGAACGCCGCCTCCGCGCCGCCCGGATAGCCGGCCTGGAAAGTGTGCCGGCCATTGTCCGCCTTGCCAGTGAACAGCAACGGCTGGAACTGGCCCTGATTGAGAACCTGCAGCGGACGGATTTAGGGCCGCTGGAAACCGCTCAGGCTTACCAGCGGCTGGCAGATGAATTTGGGCTTTCTCACGAAGAAATTGCCGAGCGGGTGGGAAAAAGCCGGGTCACCGTGACCAACACCCTGCGGCTGCTCAAACTGCCGGAGGCTGTCCAAAAAGCGCTGGCAGATGGCACGATCAGCGAAGGTCATGCTC
>DLXG01000029.1 GCA_003448875.1 Anaerolineaceae bacterium | reverse complement strand
ATGCCCAAATTCAACCATTCCTGAATTTTTTCGGTATAGGCAGGACGTTCACAAACGGGGTGGGTAGTTCGAAACCAATGGATGGCTTCTTGCAAATTATCCAGTTGAATATGTTTGCCTTCCAATACCTGATTGAACAAAGAGGCAAATGTCAGGGGAATCATATCCCACTCACTGGTAATTCCATGCGCCTCGAAATTCCCAATTTCATCTTCGGTCAGGTTAAAATTTTCGGGTAATTCGAGTTGTTGGAGAAAAAATGCAATAGTGCGGTGTAGGGCTGTGCGGTAACCGCCGGGTTTTACCAGTACCCCATCAATATCCAATAAAAAAATATTTACCATAGCCAAACCTCTGCGGGCTCATTATAATAGGTAAGTTCTGATTCAGTAAAATCATAAATACAAATACAAAGGGCAGACGATGATTGACCTAACCACGGATTCTTGTTCGGATTTATCGCATGAAATTATTCAAAATCGAAACATTCGTGTAATACCTCTTCAAGTTTTCATCAATAACCAAAATCTGAAAGACGGGGAAGTAACCCCTCAGCAATTATTCAAGATGGTTGAGGAAAGCGGTAATCTTCCCAAAACGGCTGCACCTTCAATTGCGGAATTTGCTGAGTTTTTCAAAACCCCCGGTGAGACCATTTACATTGGCATTTCTTCCAAACTTTCCGCAACGGTGCCAAATAGCCTTCTGGCGCTGGACCTGCTGGGCGGTGATAAAAAGGTGTATATCATTGATTCATTAAATCTCTCAACGGGGACTGGTTTGCTGGTATTGAAAGCAGCCGATTTGCGGGATGCCGGTTGGAGCGCGCAGGAGATTAGCGAAGAGATTAATCGGTGGGTTTCCAAGGTGCGTACTTCCTTCATCATTGACACGATGGAATATTTGTATAAAGGTGGGCGCTGTACCGCATTGCAGGCGATTGTAGGCTCTGTCTTGAAAATTCGTCCCATCATCGAAGTTCGTCAGGATGGGACATTAGGAGTTAAGGAAAAAATTCGCGGTGGAAGGATGAAGGGTTTGAACTCCATGCTGGAGGATTTCAAATCTCATTTGCCAAACGTTGACCCCAAGCGGGTCTTTGTCACTCATACGGGTTGTGATGAAGATGCGGCTTATCTGGTGGATGAAATCCGCAAGACAGGGGCAGTTGAGGAAATTCTCGTTACAACTGCCGGAGCGACCATTTCCAGTCATTGCGGCCCGAACACGATTGGGATTTTATTTATGGTTAAATAAAAACAGGCGCAAAGTCCTGTTTTGACTCTGCGCCTGAGTCTGATTGGTTAAATGGTTTAAATAAGGCCGACCATTTTACCGACTTTTTCGAAAATTCCAATCACTCGATCCAGCTGTTCGTCTGTATGGGTGGCCATATAACTGGTTCGCAGCAACTGGTGCCCGGGTGCAACTGCCGGGCTGATGACGGGATTCACGAAAACACCATTTTCAAAGAGCAATTTCCAGGTGAGGAAGGTCTTTTTATCATCCCCGATGATGATTGGGACAATGGGGGTCACCGAATGACCGATGTTGAATCCCAATTCAGTATATGCCTTACGCATTCGTGCCCCAATTTCATTAACGCGGGCAATTCTTTCGGGTTCTTCGCGCATGATCTTAAGTGCAGTGAGAGCTGCAACTGCATTGGAAGCGGGAATGCTGGCGCTGAAGATCAACGAGCGGGCATGGTGTTTGATGTAATGGATGACATCCTCATCACCGGCTACAAACCCACCGAGCGAAGCAAAGGACTTGCTGAAGGTAGACATAATCAAGTCCACATCTTCTGTAACCCCAAAATGAGCCGCAGTACCGCGTCCACCGCCTAAAACACCCATCGCATGAGCATCATCCACCATCAGCCGCGCCCCATATTTTTTTGCGACCGGGATCAAATCGGGTAAAGGCGCAAGATCGCCTTCCATGCTGAAAAGGCCATCTACGACGATCAATTTACCGGCATCTGCCGGCAAGGATTGCAGCACCCGTTCGAGATGCTCGATATCATTATGGCGGAAACGCTCAATTTTTCCATAGCCGAGACGAGCGCCGTCCACAATACTGGCGTGGTCGTCCTTATCAAGGATGACATAATCGCCTCGCCCGACCAGCGCACTGACAGCCCCAAGATTGGCCTGCATGCCGGTGGAAAACACCAGTGCGGCTTCTTTCCCCACCCACTCAGCCAATTCATGCTCTAACTGTTCATGGAGGGCAAGTGTGCCGTTCAGGAAACGCGAACCAGTGCAGCTTGTGCCATACCGTTCCAGAGCAGCACAGGCGGCCTCTTTAACGCGCGGGTCGGTAGTCAGGCCAAGATAGTTGTTTGAACCGCACATAATCAGGCGATGGCCGTTGTAAATAACCTCTGTGCCTTCATTTTCATCGAGAGGAATAAAGTAGGGATAAAATCCCTGGGCAATGGCTTCTTTGGCAGCAGTAAACTGTCGGCATTTTTCAAAAATATCCATGATGACAAACCTCTTCTCAATCCTTAAAATAATTGCTCTTTCTAATGAGATTAATCGATTAGTTTAATCGAACCAGATTTTCTTGAAACCCATTATTTACGGATGTCTAGAAAATCCTGCTAGGATTATACCCTGTTCGCTGCTTTTCGAGATGAAAAATGAGTAATGGTTTGTGATATTATTAACATATCTATAGAATATAAAAAATAGAGAATCAAAGGAGGTCAGTCATGGAACTCTATGGTGGTGTTGAAGCCGGTGGAACCAAGTTCGTTTGTGCAATCGGAACATCGCCAGAGGACATCCGTGCGGAAGTGCGTTTTCCAACGACTGATCCTAAAGAAACTCTGGCGAAAACGGTTGATTTTTTCCGCCAGTACATGGTTAAAAATAATGCCCGGCTGGCCGGGATTGGAATTGGCTCGTTTGGACCGCTGGACCTCAATCCTTCTTCGCCGAATTTTGGAAAAATTACTACTACCCCCAAAAAGGGCTGGTCTTTTACCCCGATTTCTCAGACTCTTCAGGACGGAACAGGGGTTCCGGTTTTCCTGGATACAGATGTAAATGCGGCAGCCTTAGGGGAAGGACGATGGGGGGCTGCAAAAGGTTTGAAGGATTACATCTACATTACAATTGGAACCGGAATTGGGGGCGGGTTGACTATCAACGGAGAACCACATCATGGATTGGTTCATCCTGAAATGGGGCATATCCGGTTGCTGCATGACCAGAAAGCAGACCCATTTGTGGGAATTTGTCCCTTCCATGGCGATTGTTTCGAGGGGTTGGCCAGCGGACCGGCTTTGCAGGCCCGGCTGGGTAAACCGGCTGAGAGTGTCCCTGCCTACCATCCGATATGGGAACTGGAAGCCGAGTACATTGCTCTGGCGCTGAACGACTTTATCTGTGTTGTCTCACCTCAGCGGATTATTCTGGGGGGAGGGGTGATGCAGCAAAGCCATCTCTTCCCGATGATTCGGGTCAAGGTGCAGCAATACCTCAACCGGTACATCTTTGCATCCCAAATTCTGGAAAAAATTGAAGAGTACATTGTTCCGCCGGCATTAGGCATCCGTGCCGGGGTGCTGGGAGCAATTGCGCTGGCGAAGTTGCGCATAGAAGGCTGATTTTTCAGGAGATCCATCACATGCCGCCACGCCTGACATTCTTTTGTGAGCTGGATGCAGCCCAATTAAGGGAGTTATTTCAAAAGCAAGAGATTGTGAATACCTTGCAAAAACTGAAAGCAGGGGTTGCGCTGGCGATGCGGGATTTTTCGACCGAGCGAGCACAGGTTGTACGTCAATTGAATGAGGCAGATATTCCTGTAACGGCATGGTTGTTGCTGCCTGAAGAGCAGGGATACTGGTTCAATCTGGATAATGCGCCGCTGGCCAGGCAGCGCTACGATGAGTTCAAACATTGGAGCAATCAACATGGTTTGAGATGGGAAAGGATTGGGCTGGACATTGAGCCTGATCTTCGATTGATATCTGCTCTGAAAAAAGGGGTATTCCCGGCTTTGCGATTGGTTATTTCGACGATAAAACAGCGCAAGAGGCAAATCCAAGTGGCGCGCAAGATGTATGAAATGCTCGTTGAGCAAATTCATACTGACGGCTATGAAGTTGAAGCCTATCAGTTACCGCTCATCATGGAAGAACGAAGAGCGCGTTCCTCGCTCTTACAACGGTTGCTGGGGATTCTGGATTTGCCGGTTGACCGTGAGATTTTAATGCTGTATTCCAGTTTTAGCCGGCCGTGGGGCGATGCAATGCTGCTCAGTTATGGCAAGGATGCCCGTCAAATTGCGATTGGCAGCACGGGCGGAGGTGTAGACTTAGAGGGCGTAGCGGATACACGCCCGTTAAACTGGCAAGAGTTCAGCCGGGATTTAATCATTGCTGGCCTGTTGAAGGAGGAAATTGCCATATTCAGTCTTGAAGGCTGTGTGCAACAGGGCTTTTTGGAACGGCTGATTGATTTTGACTGGCAGCAGGCGGTTCAGGTTGACCGAAGAAAATACATCCTTATTCAACAGGTAAGAGGGGTGCTGGCAGCCAAGTTTTGGGTGTTGGAACGTCCCTGGCTGCCAGCAGTCATTCTGATTTTGCTGATTCTGGCTCGTGTTACCCGGCGGCGCGGTTCAAAATAGGTCTTTGATTTGCCCGGCGGTCAGGTGAACGCGGATAACACGACGCTGCCTCGCCATCAAGGCTTCCAGATCTCCCAACGCTTGAGCTCGTTCCAGTATGCCGAATGAGATTCCCTGTCCCGGAATATCCACATCCTGCTCGGGTTCCCGCGTGATTTGTAAGAACAAAGCGCGATCCGGCCCGCCCTTATGCAGCTGGCCGGTGGAGTGCAGAAAACGCGGCCCGAATCCGAGGGTAGTGGCACAACCGGTCTTTTCAAGGATGTTCTGACGCAATTTTTGAAGCACTTCAAGGGTGTGCGGATTGCGAGGCAGGTAGGCATTAATGGCAATGTAATCATCTCTGCGAGCCTGCCGGAGGAAAAGGTTGACAATCTCTTTCAGGTTTGAGGCTCTGGCAAATTCTTCGATCTCAATTCCAAACACTTTGCCTTGATCATTTTGCCAGTGCGGTTGACCTTCATCCAATACACCTGTCCGCCGATATTGAGCAATCTTTTGGCTGGTGCGGTCTTTGTTATCCTGCACATCGGGTTGATCAAATCCATTGATACCCAAAATTGCACTGGCAACAGCGGTTGCCAGTTCCCAACGGTAAAACTCTGCGCCTAAATCATAACCATCCTTCAGATCATATACCAGAACCGGTTGACCGGACTTTCGCAGGGCAGATGTGCGCTCATCCCATGCGCCGGTTGAGCGCAGGTAGACGAACAAACGGTCATCTCCGTAATGTTCCAGAGATACCGGTGGCTCAAGGTCAACCGGAATGATGCCTTTTCCATCCTTACCGGTTGACTCGGCTAACAACTGCTCCAACCAAGAACCAAATGATTCAAAAGGCGGTTCGGCCAGAATGGTCAATTTATCCCGGCCATCCAAAGTCGCTTCACCCAGAATTGTACCCAACACCAGGCCGGGATTACGTCCGGCAGGCAGGTGCGGCAGACATTGATTCATCATTTGTGTGGCGCGATGGAGCAGGGTGTCCAGATTTATCCCCAACAACGCGGCGGGAAACAACCCAAAGGGGGTCAGGGCCGAATAACGCCCGCCAACCTGTGGGTCACCCAGCAGTGTAGCGCGAAAGCCTCGTTCACGGGCTAGTTTTTCCAACGGAGTGCCCGGATCGGTAATGGCAACGAAATGAGCCGGTGCTTTTTCGCCCAGTGCCTGTTGGGCTTTATGCCAGAAGTAATCGAGGAAGGCGTTCACTTCACTGGTCGTTCCCGACTTGCTCGACACGATAAACAGCGTTTTTTCAATGGGGGCACGGCTGGCGGCTTCCAGCACTTGCTGTGGATCGGTGGAGTCCAGAATGGCCAGGTCCAGTGCGGCGTGTTCACCGAGTTGACCGACTCCAAAAGATAAGCGTAAAACCTCTGGGGCAAGCGATGACCCGCCCATGCCCAGCAACAGGGCATGGGTCAATCCGTCCATACGGCAGGATAATGCCAGTTGTTGATATTCTTCGATTAATGAGCGGCTGTTTTCAGGAGAGCGCAGCCAGCCCATGCGCTGGCGAATTTCAGCCTGCCCTTTGGGGTCATCCGTCCATAAAGTTGGATCAACCTCAAATATGCGGCGGATTACCTGATCCTGTTCCTGCCGCGCGACAGCGGCGGGGATTGCATCGCGCAGTGGGCCTAGCTCTTCCAACGCAGCCAGGCGGCGTTGTTCAATGGCTTGCTGCAAGGCAGTGAACGCGTCGGCAAATGCCCTCACGCCTTCTACTTCCAGTTCGTAGGTCACCTGCTCCATGGATATGCCTAATTCAGCCAGCTGTCGGATAATTTTCTTTTCTTCTTCAACATCGGCACCCAGTTTGACCTGCGCCTCACCATGATCAAGGAATGCTTCCAACGTTTGAGGGGGAACTGTGTTGACTGTATCGGGGCCGATCAGTTCTTCGACATAGATCACATCCCGGTAGGCGGGGTTTTTGGTGCTGGTAGATGCCCACAGCGGTCGCTGGACGCGGGCACCTTTTGGCTTTAACGTGAGAAAACGTTCTTCAGCAAATTTTTCAAGGAAGAGTGCATACGCCAGACGGGCGTTGGCAATGGCAGCCTTGCCAAGCAAGGACTGGGCGAGGGGAGCATTGCTTTCTTCTTTCTTGATGATCTCGTTCAGGCGTTGATCTACTTTTGTGTCCACCCGTGATACAAAAAAGGATGCCACCGACGCAATTCGGTCAATCGGCAATCCCTGCGCCAGACGCTCTTCTAATCCGGAGAGGTATGCCTCAATCACTTCTGCGTAACGGATGAGTGAAAATATCAGGGTCACATTGACGTTGATACCGGAAGCGATCGCCTGCCGGATTGCCGGGATACCCTCCGGTGTGGCGGGAATTTTGATCATCAAATTGGGGCGATTGACCAGAGACCACAGGCGTTTGGCTTCGGCAACGGTGCCGTCCGTATCGTTAGCCAGCAGGGGATTGACCTCCAAACTCACGTAGCCGTCGGCGGCATTGGTTGTTTCGTAAAGAGGAAGGAAGAGGTCGGCTGCGGCTTGAATATCCTCTATGGCCAGTTGAGTGAAAATCTGCTCAGCGTTCCAACCCGACCAGGCCATCGGTTTCAGGGCGGCGTCATAATCGTTTGAGCGGGCGATTGCATTATGGAATATGGTTGGGTTCGACGTGACACCGCGGATGAGATCCTGCTCGATCAATTTTGCCAATTGACCGTTTTCTAGCAATGAGCGCTGGATATTGTCATACCACAGGGATTGACCGAGTTGGTGAAGTTTGTGGATGCGGTTCATGGCATACCTCTCAATTTTCTCTTTCAATGCTCTGCACTTTTCCAAAACGGCGGACGTGGCGTTCCTCGCCGCTGAAAGTAGCCGCTAAAAATGCGCGCACAATTTCTTTGGCCAGCTCAGCCCCAATGATGCGGGAGCCGACACAGAGGACATTCATGTTATCATGCTCTACCCCTTGATGAGCCGAGTAGGTATCATGGCATAAACCCGCGTAGATGCCCTTGAACTTGTTGGCTGCA
This sequence comes from Anaerolineaceae bacterium, assembly GCA_003448875.1. Lineage (GTDB taxonomy): Bacteria > Chloroflexota > Anaerolineae > Anaerolineales > Anaerolineaceae > Bellilinea. Next base: position 1,127 of record DLXG01000029.1, on the reverse strand, counting down.
ATACTGGCCCCGACACCAGAGCCGCAGATGACAATAGCACGCTGAGCCTGACCATCCAACACAGCCTGGCAAGCCTTGCGGGTGAAGTCGGGGTAATCTACGGCATCGGTGGAGTTTGTGCCGAGATCGAGTACTTCGTGACCGGCAGCCCGCACTGCTGAGATGATCTCATCCTTCAACAAAAAGCCTGCATGATCACAAGATATAGCCACACGCATGAGATTGTTCTCCTATAAGTTGCTGATGCCAAGCAGGTTATGGGCTTCGTTCAGAATATTGGCAGCGGTCAAGCCAAATTCCTCATAGATTTTTTTGTATGGGGCCGATGCGCCGAAGCGTTCGATGCTGATGATGCGTCCCTGATCGCCGACATAGCGATGCCAGCCCTGAGCCACGCCGGCTTCGACAGCCAGCCTGCGCTTGATGGAGGGTGGTAGCACTTCGTCGCGGTAGGATTGATCCTGTTGCTCGAACAATTCCCATGATGGGAAGGATACCAGTCGAACGTTGTACCCTTCGGCTGCAAGGCTGTAACCGGCTTCGACAATCAATGCGACCTCTGAGCCGGAAGCCATCAGAATGATTTGTGGTTTGGCTCCGCCCAGATCGGCTAAAACATACGCTCCGCGATGCAAGCCGCTGGCCGGGGCAAAAGTGGAGCGATCCAGCACCGGCACAGCCTGACGGGTCAACGCAAAGGCAGTGGGTTGGTGCCGGTTGCGGATGGCTGCAATCCATGCCTCCCGTACTTCGTTGGCATCCGCCGGTCGGATGACCACCAGATTCGGAATGGCCCGTAGGGCTGCCAGATGCTCAACTGGCTGATGGGTGGGGCCGTCTTCTCCCAGTCCGATGCTGTCATGCGTGTAGACCCACAAGGATGGAATATGAGAGAGGGCTGAGATACGCACAGCCGGGCGCATGTAATCCGAAAACACCAGAAAAGTACCACAATAAGGGATAACCCCGCCGTGCAAAGTCATCCCGTTGACGATTGCGCCCATGCCGTGTTCACGTACCCCGAAATGGAAATTACGCCCGAGACGATTTTCGGCCTGGAAAGAAGTACTGTTGTTGATCCATGTGTTGTTTGAGGGGGTCAAGTCGGCGGAGCCGCCGATCAACTC
>DLXG01000307.1 GCA_003448875.1 Anaerolineaceae bacterium | reverse complement strand
ACCACCCGGCCGGTATGGGCATCGCCTACCTGGTCCGGGAGCAGTTCGCCATTGGGCAGAGGCACCAGCTCCCCGCCCCGTGCCGGCCCCCATGCCAGCCTCCCGGGCAGGAGCAGGCCTTCTGTAGAGATGATAGCCCGGTCCTCCCGCACCTCTTCCACCCGGCCGCCCACCAGGGCCCGCACCGGGGCCGGAAACGGCTGCACCAGGATGCGGCCGGGCTCGAGGCCGACCACCTCACCGTCCACCGGGGAAACGAACTCCCGGTAGCCCAAACCGAACATGAAGGAATAGAAGGCCAGGGGCTCCCCCCGGGACACCCGGTCCCCCTTCCCGTGCAGGAGGGTGGCCACCGTCTGCCCCCGATCCGCTTCCAGCAGCACTGTCTGCGGCGGCGGGGTCGGTCCGTATCCCACCACCGTTTCCGGCTCTACCTGGTCGCCCGGACGGCAGGCAGCCTGCCCGCCCCAACCCCACACCCTCTCCAAGCGCAACACGGCCACCGACCCCCTCAGGTGCCGGCAGCAATCGAGCCGTCCCGCATGGGCAGCACCCGCACCGCCCGCTCCACCAGGGCGGGGTCGTGGCTTACCACCACCAGGGTACGCCCCTGGCGGTTGATCTCGGTGAACAGGTCCGCCACCCGGGCGGCGCTGCGGGAATCCAGGTTACCGGTGGGTTCGTCAGCCAGCACCAGATCCGGGTTGCCGGCCACGGCGCGCGCGATGGCCACCCGCTGCTGCTGCCCTCCGGATAACTGGTTGGGGTAGTGATGGGAGCGGTCGGCCAGCCCGACGCTTGCCAGCGCAGCCATTGCTTTTTCCTGCCGCTCGGTGTGACTCAGGCGTCCGTCCCGCCGGTAGAGCAGGGGCAGCAGCACATTTTCCAGCGCGGTCAGGCGCGGCAGCAGGTTGTAGGATTGAAAGACGAACCCTAACTGCTGACCGCGAATTTCAGCCAGTTGAGCGCGGTTGTAGCCGCTCACATCTTCGCCGGCCAGAACGTATTTGCCCTCGCTGGGACGGTCCAGACAGGCGAGGATGTTCAACAGGGTGCTTTTACCCGATCCGCTGGGACCCATGATGGCTACAAATTCGCCGCTTTGGATGATCAGGTCAATGCCCGCCAGCGCCACGACCCGGTTTTCTCCCGACCCGTAAACCTTGACGAGTTGTTGAGTCTGGATCAATGGGATGTCATCGTTCATCATTTCGTCTCCACCACGCCGGTTGTGACCACCTCGCCTACGCTCAGGCCTTCGAGGATTTGAGCGTAGGTGGTGTCTTTGATGCCTACCTGCACCACCCGCAGGCGGGGTTTGCCGTCCGTATCGACCACGAAAACGCCGTAAGTGCCGTCGCCGAGATCGCGCACGGCTTCAACCGGCACCAGCACGGCATCCTCGGCACGAGCGGCGATGATGTCCACCGCGGCGTTCAAACCGGCCATCAGCGGTTTTTCGAGGTTCATGCTGCTCAGGTCCAGCAAAATCACACCGCTCACCACTTTGTAGCCACCCTCGCTGATCAGACTGGGAGAAACCTGCTGCACCGTGCCGTGGAAGGTCAGGTCGGGCAGGGCGTCGAACACGACTTCGGCTGGATAGCCGACTGCCACCTTGTCCATGTCAGTTTCGTCCACCGCAAAATCCACCAGCGGGTGCAACAGGTCAATCAAGGTGATGAAGGTTGCCGTACCAACCGTATCTCCGGCTTCACCGGCAATCGAAAGCACCGTACCGTCAAACGGCGCGCGCAGGGTGGCGCCTTCATAGTTCTTTTTGGCCTGTTCATAGGTTGCCCGCGCATTCAGGACTTTGCTTTCGGCCTGCGCCAGCGTGACCGGGTCTACCCCATGGTTGGCTTCGAGGGTTGCCAGTGTGGCTTTGGCTTTTTCATAATTAGCCTGCGCGATGACGTATTCGGCCTGCGAGGCGGTGATTTCGTAATCGTAGTAGCCGGAGCAGTACTTGTAGTTGGCGTAAGCCTGCTCCATGCTTTGTTTGGCCGGCAGGACGCGGGTCAGGTAATCGGCTCCGCTGTCTTTTAAATCCTCGTAACGTTCTTTTGCTTTCAGGTAACTATCATAGTAAGCCGTGGTAGTCTCTGCCGAGCAGCGGCTTTGCCCGCTCTGTTTGAGGGACGATTGCGCGGTTTGGAGGGCCTTTTCGGCTTCGGCGACCGCCAAGCGGGCGTTAGCCAGGTTTTCCTCACCGCTGTTTTGGAGCGTTTCCAGTTCCTGCTGAGCCAGCAGCAGGCTGACCTCGGCTGATTTCATGGCCGCTTCCAGCGAGGTGAGATCGGCCAGTTCTGCCAGCACATCGCCCTGTTTGACCTGCTGACCGACCGTAACATATACCGCGCTGACCGTACCGCCGACCGGGAAGGCCAGTTCGGCGGTTCTGCCGGCCGTCAGCGTTCCACTGCCAGAGGCCGAAACGACCAGATTTCCCCGCCGAACCTGGGCGGTTTGGGTCTGGCTGGCGGTTTCAGCGCTGGCGGTTTGACTGCGCGGCAGCCACAAGTTGAAATAAGCCCACGCTCCGGCACCGAGCAGTACCACGCCCAGCGAGGTGATGAGCCACGTGGAAAATCGTTTTCTTTTTCGTTCAGAATTGCCCGTTTTCATAGATGTTCCCTCTCCTACGACTTGGATTGTTGTCCTCATCATAGCAAGAGGATATTCAGAAACGATTTAGAAGACATAAATTTGTGATATAAGGGGAGTGGAAAATCTTTATGAAATCTAAATAACTTCTAAATGAGAATTAAGAAACCCTGTGGTATTTTCAGAGAAGCCAAATCTATCGGATGAAATGGTTAGGATGACTACAACGATTTTGATCGTAGATGACCAGTCCAGTGTGCGCCAGTTGCTGCAAGAGTATTTGAGCGAACAGGGTTACCGGGTAGTGACGGCAGCCGACGGGCAAAACGCGCTGTATACCGCCCGTCACGAAAACCCGGATGTGATTCTGCTGGACATTATGATGCCGCGCATGGACGGCTATCAATTCCTGCGCCAGTTCCGGCAGGAACGGCAAACCCCGGTAATCATCATTACCGCCCGCGAAGAAGAAACGGATGCCGTGCTGGGGCTGGACTTGGGCGCCGATGATTACGTGGTCAAACCTTTTCGGATGCGCGAACTGGCTGCCCGCATTCGCGCCGTGCTTCGCCGGCACGAAAACCAGCCGCACCGGCAGGAAGTTCTGCGCGCCGGCGAAATTATACTGGATGAAAGCACTCATACGGTTATGGTCAACCACAGGCCTGTTTCGCTCACCCCGATTGAGTTTGACCTGCTGGCGACGCTGATGCGTTCGCCCGGGCGGGTGTACAGCCGCGCCGAACTGGTGGAATTGTTGACCGACAGCGGGTTCGCCGGTTTGGACGTAACCCTCAATGTCCATGTGCGCAATCTGCGCTTGAAAATCGAGCCAGACCCCAAAAGTCCGCGCTACATTGAAACCGTGTTTGGAATCGGTTATCGTTTCCGCAGGCAACAGGATTGAGGTGCGGTGAAGCGCTCTCTGTACTGGAAACTCTCTCTGGCAATCCTGCTGGCAGCCTTCACCACTGCCGGATTGTTCGCCATTTTCATCCGCATCACCAGCGCCGACCGGCTGATGCAATTTGTTATTGACCAGCAACGCACCAAACTGGTGCAGGCTTTGAGCGAATACTACCAAACTCAGGGTTCATGGAAAGACATCCGCCAGAACTGGGGAGAGGTGGAACGCCAAACCCTGCCGGAAGAATGGCAGCATCCCATCGGAGAGGGAGAAAATCGTGACCCCCTCCCCCCTCAGGTGAGGGAGCGTCGAGGATTGTTCAGTCTGGCGGATGCCAGTGGGTATGTCCTGGTGTCCGGCGCTCCGGAGTATCCACAGGATTTCCAGCTAGATGTACAACGGTTGAAGGAAGAAGGCACACCAATCACCGTGGACGGGCAAACGGTAGGTGTTCTCCTCTCTCCTCAACGACTGATTAATTTCCGCCCGGAAGAAGCCCGGTTCCTCAGCCGAGTTAACCAGGCGCTGGTAATCGGTGGGGCTGGCGCCTTGCTGATTGCCCTGATCGTCGGTGTTTTCCTGGCACGCACTCTGACCCGTCCCATCAAAGACCTGACCCTTGCCGCTACCCGCATGGCACAGGGAGAACTGGAACAGCAGGTAGAGGTACGATCCAGAGATGAAATCGGACAACTGGCACAAGCCTTTAACTTAATGAGCCAGCAAATTGCCCGAGCCAACCAACTGCGCCGTCAGATGACTGCAGACATCGCCCATGACTTGCGCACGCCGCTGACGGTCATCGGCGGATACATCGAATCCATGCGGGATGGCGTCCTTAAACCCACTCCGCAGCGACTGGATCTGATCTATCAGGAAATCGAGCGTTTACAAAAGATGGTCAACGACTTGCGGATGCTCTCGCAAGCCGATGCGGGAGAACTCAATCTGCATCCTCAGCCGGTACAACCGCTTGCCTTGCTGGAACGCACGGCGCAGTTGTTTCAGCATCACGCCAGCCAGGTGGGCATTACACTCAACGTCGATGCTAAGGACCACATTGCCTCGATTCTGGTGGATGAGGACCGCATGATGCAGGTGCTGGACAACCTCATCAGCAATGCCCTGCGCTACACCCCCTCTGGGGGAAAAGTGACTTTGCGCGCCAGAATGGACGGCAAAACGGTGCTCCTTCAAGTTGCTGATACCGGTTCAGGGATCCCCGCTGAAGAACTCCCCCACATCTTCGAGCGCTTTCATCGCGTTGATCCGTCCCGGTACAGCGAAAGCGGAGGTAGTGGGTTGGGACTTGCCATCGTGCGGGCGCTGGTAGAGGCACAGGGCGGCAAGGTAAGCGCCGAGTCGGAACTGGGAAAGGGCACCACAATTTTCCTCGAATTTCCTGCTCTGGATTGAGCATTCAACCTGTTCTATGATGAAGCGTAAGAGCATTGAGAATCTTTCATGGGCGAGATTGCGGCACTGCTGACATCGGTTTTCTGGGCTTTTTCTTCCATCGTTCACATATTTGCAGGGCGCAGGGTTGGTGCGGGCGTGTTGAACCGCGCTCGCCTGCTCTTTGCAGTTCTCTGGATCCTGCTGACTCACTGGATTCTGCAGGGAACCCCCTTCCCCTTTCACGCAACGCCGGATCGCTGGTTCTGGCCAGGACTTTCCAGAGCGGTGGGGATGGTGGTGGGAGACTGGTTGCTGTTTTATGCTTATGTAACAACTTTCGCCAGCATAGGCAGGCTCATTATGGCAAACCTACCCATGTTGAGTGCCCTGATGGCTTGGATTTCCCTCGGCGAAATCCTTCGCCCATAGAAATTTTCGATATGGTGCGGGTTGCGGCAGGAATCGCAATGGCGATTCTTGACCGGGTCAACAGCAATATCCGTCTTACATGGTGATCGTACGGGTTGGGGATGCTGGTGGGATTCGGCGGTACACAGGGACAGGCAGGCAATCTCTTCCTCGCCAAGCCTGCTTTGGCGGGTGACTTTCCCTCCATTTGCGGGATGGCAATCATAGAGGGGTCCAGTTCTTGGACGACTTTGGCATAGCCTTCCTGCTCGGCAATGCGGGCGGTCTGCCTGTGCTGGTCTTGCTCCAGAATGATCTGCTCTCGTTCCAATACCATGACACACCTTTTTTACACAATTTTTTGGTGTGTGTTGTATAGCAATACAAATTGATAATCCCCTGCTTTTCCTGTTTCGGCTGAATTATGCGGATCATCAGCAGTAAGATTATACCGCTGCCAAACAATGGCTGCACCCGGCATGATAAAAGGGCTGCCTGGTTGTTCTTTCCCGACAGCCCTTTGCGATCAAACCAGTGGTCAAAAAGACCAGTAGTTTATTATAGAAAAATCAAATCTGTGCCAACTTTCATAGCGGAAATCATGGTCCCCACACTGACAGAACATTCACCAAAACATCTGGATTGGACGGATCATTGGTTGGTAGATGAACTTCAAAATTATGTGCACCTCCCATACCTTCATGCATTGTGAATATCGTTGATTGCACAATAGTGGACTCACCGGGTTTGAGTACCATCGAACCGATGGTTAATTTGGGTGGTCAACACCCTTCCAGTACTTCAATATAGGGTTCCTCGGTAAAGCGCAAAGTGCCATCTCCGGTGTTGGTAACCTTTATTGAGAAGGTTACCCTTTTTTCAAAAGGTTGATAACCCATATCAATCATTTGACGATCTACCATAATCTCGGGCATTCCCCCGGCAACATCACGCTGACTTACAAGGATATACATTCCAAGCACCAGCAATATCCCGCCGATGGCTGCAAAAAACCATAAAGTTTTTTGCTTGTGTAAAGGAACCCGTTTGGGTTTTCGGTATGTTTTGCTCATTGCACCTCCTTATTTGGATACTTGAAATAAAAAGAATAGAGATAAGCAACCAGGTCCCATAATTGTTGTTCGGTGAATATGGAACCCCACATTGGCATTCCTGTTCCCATGCCCCCACGTAAAATTTTCCCCTGCAAGTATGCCGGGCTGTTTGCTAATAAATGCCGAGGGTCGGTAAAATCCGAGGGAATTTGCATTGCCATTTCCCTTTCGCCGTTCATTGTTTGAGCAGCCTGTTGTCCTGCCTTCAACAGGTCATCAGCAAAAACGCCATCGCCCGCACCGTTTTCTCCATGGCACGCAGCGCAGTTTTGGGCATACAATTCCCTACCAGTCTCAAGACCTGTCAAAGTAGTATTGGTTTGCCAAAGGTAAGCAACAATATCCCATCGTTCGTTTTCGGATAACTTCGTGGAGGATAAAGTTTCGAATACCTGATAGGGCGAGTGTTTTCGGTAATAATCGGCAGAGATCAGCTGGTCATCCAGTTCAATTCGCTGAATCAGTTCTTTACCACGAATAGGAGAGGGTGTTTCATCTGGAACGGATGGAGCTTCGAGCTCCTCGTCAAGATCAAGGTTAAGACTTACATAAAGGGGAGGAGAAACGGTTTGAACACTCGTTCTTTCTCCCTCAACATCAATGATCCCACGCATCCGCCAGTGGTTAACACCACACCACTTGGTGCAATAGAAAGTGTATGTACCCGGTTTGTCAAAAGTGAGGGTTATCTCACTGATTTTGCCGGGCAAAATCTCCACTTCCGGCAGCGGAAGTTGCCCAACCGCAAAACCGTGTACTACATCATCTGAGGTAAATTTCAAGCTCAGGGGTTTTCCCACTTGAGCTTTAATAATGTTCGGCGACCAGCCTCCTTTTTCCGGTATGCGGGCATGAATTAGAGATGCCTTCGACCAGAAAAAGATAGTCACACCAGTTGTTAATACCAGAACAGTGACAACCAGCCAACGAAAAATTCTTTCCATTTTACTCATAGAAGCAACCACATCATGAAACTTGTGACACCGAAACCATAAGCAATAATCGGAAAAGCCGAAACACCCATTGGTTCGGTAATTTTTTTAGCAA
>DLXG01000309.1 GCA_003448875.1 Anaerolineaceae bacterium | reverse complement strand
AGTAATCATGCGTCCCCGCCGGTTGGAACACACCGAAACATTTAAAAAGCCGGGCAGGGAAGGATTACCACGGTATTGTTCATTAAAGTCGCTATTGTGATAGCCATAATGGTTATAGAGCAGGTAATTTCCCGAAACATCCGGGGCATCGTCCCTGGCGATGCCGGTTGCACCCGCCAGCGCAGCATCGCGGATGGAAGCCAGCCGCGCCCAGTCCTGCAGGGCATTGGTTTTCTTGACCCATGGGGGGTCTTCTCCGTATTCCACACTCGGCAGGGGAGAAGGGGGCTCTACCACACAGTCATGATTGGGGTCATCTGCGCTCAAACCTAAGGCCGCCCCGGCCTCATCACAATAAGCCGGGTCAAAAGAGCCTGTGATGGCATAACGCACTCCAAAACGGGCTCCGTTTTCCAGCGCCAGCCAGGCTTGCAGCAACCTCCCAAATTCAATAATCCCAAAAACGAGTAAAAGCAACACGGGCAGTGCCAGCGCAAACTCCACAAACCCCTGCGCCTTGGGCGATTTTCGAACATTCTTGAGGAGCATTTTCACTCTCATAGCGTCCCCGCTTTCCTTACTGGTTAAGACGTGTATAAATTCGGCTGGCAATATCCTCAAAAATGGCTCTCAGGTTTTGAGGACTTCCCGCGTAGTAATAATTTCCACAGTTGGTCCGGCGCGGCTTGCCCTGACAGGGATCATTCACATACCGGCTGCCGTCGTCACCCAGGTTGGCCACATATCGTAGCAGTGATTCGCCCACATCCACCAGCGAGTCCGGCAGCATGTTCAACAAACCTACCGAGTAAACGGCCACCGAGTTACCTTTTGGTTCATCGGGATTAAAATACGGGCAATCGCCGTTCTCGATTTGAGTCGCGCTATAGCCTTCATTGGTACACCTTTCAAGGTCAGAAACACCCGTATAGGCCAGCAAGTCTGCCATGCGGAAGGCATAATCCTGCACCGAATACTTCTGGTTACGGTTTAAGTCGGCTGCATTGTTATTGCGAATCCACTGCGAACCAGGCGGGCAGGTATTGGGGGATTCGTCAATACAAAACCGCGGCGTCACGTCACGGTCAAGGCACAGGCGCTGCCACCAGCCTTTGTTATCATCGCGGTTAGCCAGCACACCGTCACAGAAACCGTTCGGGTAATCTTCTGCCAGCGGCTCTAAACGGTTATTGGATGATAGTGCATAGCCCGGCACATCACTTAAGTTGACAATACCGTCTGTGAACAACACAGCCACCCACACTGCTCCCGGCCTGCCGTCTTGCCGGAAGACCTGACTGGCCTCGCGTAAGCCGCAACCAATGCAGGTGGAGAGGAAGGTCAGCGAACTGTGATTCGGTTGAGAAAGGTAATTGACGGAGGCCTGATGATCGGCAAGGGTGAAGACATCATCCTGATCCCAATCATAGGCATCGCGCAGGTCATCGTCGTCACAGGGGACGCCGCCCCACCCAAAGGGATCCGGCGCGCCCTCGTCAACTCCCCACCAGCGGTCAGCCAGCACCGCCGGGTTGGTCAGCCATGGGCAGCGCACCCCGTATAGGGCTTCGTCATTGTCATCGTCTAAACCGTCACCATCGCGATCTTCGGGGTTAACCGGGTTGACCCGGTCGAGCAAGCTGTCGTTATACCAGTTCGGCCAGAGCCGCGCCGAGGGCGCTTCGTCATGAACATTGATGCCCTGCCAGATGGATTGTCTGGCCTGATTGAGGTTAGACGTAAAACCCTGCACCAGACGGGCTTTATCCGCATAGGTGATGATGGCAATCCGATCATATCCCTCGTACATCCGGCTGACCAGCGCATCCGCAGCGAGTTTGGCATACCACATCGGCAAACAGGCGCCATCCGGCGGTGTGGAGGCCACTGGCTGACCGCTGCCATCCCTCGGCGGAATCGTCTGAGTCAGGATGTTACAATTGCTCGGATCGTAGTCATTGGTAATATAACCACCCGAGTTGACCGCCATTGACTCGGAAACATCCAGAATCAGAACCAGATCTACTGCGGCAGCCTCGGCATAGGTATCGGTGGTCAGGCGCACCGAATCGAATCCCAGCAGACCCAGAAAATAAAGCGGGGCGCGCTGGGTTGCCCGCACCCAAACCATCTTGGGAATAGGGGAGATATTTTCGCATTTATCCTTGACCGGTTCTCCACTGCCATCATAAGCGGAAAACGGCTCGCCGCTGGCAGAATGGCGACATTCCACGCCGCCGCTGACGCAGCGGCACACCAGCAAATCCACCTCACTGGTATCTACATTGTGCAAACGAATCATTTCGATGGCTGAGATGGACATGCTGTTAATATCTTCGCCACGCTTGAAGGTGTTTGCCGAAGCAATGGCAGCGGCATCCACCGCCCGCTTGAGCTGGCCGTAGGTAACATACAAGGATCCAGCATCAATCGCCAGCCCGACAAAAACAAGCAGTACGAATAGAGCCACCCCAAAAATGACCAGTATCTGCCCTCTTCTTATAGATTTCGGCAGGAAACTACGGGCTGCTGGTCGGTATGGGGGTACGGAATTCGGATTCTTGAAGCGGAGGGAAAGAAAGGATGGTATACGCATGGATTTGAATTGGATTGGGAATAAACTCGCTGATAATTGGAATACCAATGACTTGCTGATGACAGTAGTAAATCTCTACCGCTACAAAACCGCGGTTATATTCACTACTATCCGTTTCAACGATTTGACGAACACGGTCAATCGTGTAGTAAGGCTCGGTGCGTACTTCCTCCCCCTGGCAGTTGCGCTTCCAGTTGTCCGTATAGAGATTACCATCATCTTTATCAGTATCATGATTAGAAAGCGCCCAGCCACTAGGATTTGGATACATGAGATAGCGGGTATTACCGCCTTCCTTGTAAATCATAAAATACGAGATAATCACATCATCCGTGGCCGGGTTGAGTGTAAGATATTCATTCAAACCGACTTCGGGCGGCTGGAAAATCTTAGCAATTTCGCCATAATAATCGTTTTGAAATTTCTCTTCCTTCGATGCAAACCGGGCAGCCACGCGGGTTAATTCCAGCGCATCCAGATAGCGCCCGATAAAAATTGCCACCTCCACCAGCCCTAACAGAATAATAAATAACACCGGCAGCACCAGCGCCAGTTCGATAAACGACTGCGCCCGCCCGGCACGTGCTTGGCGGGAGGATGAGGTCTGGGCTGGATGTTCAAACCATTCGGACATGCACTTGCTCCCCCAATTCTAAGAGAAACCTTCCATCAGTATTCATATCATAACGAATACAACAAAGAAAGTCAATCAGGATGAGGCGAATCCAACCGCATTTTGGTTATTGAACAAACGATTTTGTAACCATAAGCAAACAAAACCGCCTGCCGGCGGGCAGCCCCTGCCACAGGCGGTTAAGGATTGATGGAATTGACCGTAACTTAGCGGCTGGCGCTTTGCTGGGCGCTGACGGCTTGCACGGCTTTCAACTGCGCCTGACGGGCCAGATCGGTAGCGGCAGCCAGAATACGCAAAGATTCTTCAGGATTGTGGAAGCCCATGCTGTTTTCAGCAGCGATGAAGTCCCAGCGCAATTGGGCAGCGCGGTGCAGGGCGCGCGCTTCTTCGAGCAACTGCGGGTCGGCCGTGCCGCTTTCGGCAGCGGCTTTGATGGCGGCTATCGCATCCACCAGCGCATCTTCACTGGCCGACATGGTCACCCAGACCTGATTTTGAATGGCTGTCACCCGCCCGACCACATAATCTACATTGGTGTGGCAGGAACCGCACGAGGCAGCCGGGTTGAAGAGCGGGCTGTGAGCGTTGTGGGTGGAGAATTTGACCGCTCCATCGCGGGTGTAGGGCATGTGGCAGTCGGCGCAGGATACACCGGCGTTGAAGTGGGTGCTGCCAGCCGAGTACAGTTCATATTCAGGGTGCTGCATCTTGATCATGCTGGCCCCGCTTTCGGCGTGAGTCCAGTCCGAAAAGCCGATTTCGTTATAAAACTCCTCGATCTTTTCGATGGAAGTGCCCTTAGCCCACGGAAAGACCAGCAATTTACCCTCGCCGGCAAAGTAATACTCCACATGGCAGTTGGCGCACACAATCGTGCGCATTTCCTGACGGGTAAAGGTGCGCCAGTCTTTGCCCTGCGCCTGCAAGGCGGCTTCCAGGGCCGGGTTGGTCACAATCAACCGCATGGTGCCGGCTTCGTGGCAGTTGGCGCAGCCGATTGGCTGGTCAATTTGCTTACCCAGTTCCGAGAAAGGCGTGCGGGCAAATTCGGCGGCGCCCATCTCGGCCCACAACATCGGCGCATTGGCAGTTTTGCAGGAATAGCAGGTGCCGGGGGTTTTATCATTGACCCGTTCGGTTTCGCGCACATCGGTCAACGACCAGCGGTGGCCGCGGTCTTCCTTGTAATCCTTGCTGAAGGCCATCCCGGCAAACAGGGTACGCAAGCGCGGGTCAACATCCAGTTTCTGCACCGGTTCGGAACCGCCGTAAGGGGTGCGGGCGTTATTGATTTCGGTTTGCAGAAAAGTGGTGTACTGATTCGGGAAATTAACACCCCAGACGGAACTATCCGGCTCCATGGCGGCAATTTCAATCAGGTTGGGCACACCGCGCGTCTGCAACGGCTGATTTTTCATAAAAATCAGCAGAGCAACCAGCGTTCCGGCCAGGATGACGATAATCACACTCAGCACAATCGGGATGGTTTTGGGATTTTTGAGCATGGTTTATTTTTCCTCCTGAAGCGTGCGGGAATGGGGATCGTAAATGCCTGTATCCTGATAGGGCAGGATCGAAATACCGCGTTCGCCGTGGGCTACACTGCGATGACATTCAAAACAATAGCGGCCCGAGTCCATCTGTCCGTCAGCGATTTGCGAGACGGTTTCCTGATGGCAGTAAATGCAGTTGGCCTGAATAATGTCTTTTGATTCGGTTTTGGCACGCAGCGGCTCCGGGATGTTGCCGGTGGTGAAGTGAAAGACATGATTCATGCCTGATTTGGCCTTGACAAAGTACTTGGGAATGAGCGCATGAGGCGTGTGGCAGTCATTGCAGGTTGCCCAGGCCTGATGACCGGCATGGTACCAGCCTTCATAGGCGGCATCCATCACGTGACAGTTGTTGCAGGCGGTTGGGTCATTGCCCAGATAAACCGTAAAATCGGTGGCGTACATGCCCACCCCGGCAACCACCAGCAAGGCTGCCAGACCGATCACAAGGGGAAGTTTGGTCATCGTTCCTCTCCGAAGAATAAATGATGACTACTTATTCTAATTTTATCTTAATAGTAATTTCTTAATTTGCTCTTAATCAAAAAAAGCCCAAAAAGGGCTTAAACATCTTGTCTTTTATACATCCTGCCAATTATCGCCTTAGGGCGTGGCTGCCTGGGCAAGCAGGTCGGTGTGGCTGAGCAGGCGGATCTTACCCGGCGGCCAGTAAATCAGCACTGCCCGCCCGACCACGTCGCTCATCGGCACAAACCCCCAAATGCGCGAATCGGACGAACGGTTGCGGTTATCTCCCAGCACGAACAACGAATCGGGCGGAACAACCCACTCACCGCTATAAGCCGGCGGCTCGGCAATGTACGGCTCGTACAGCGGAATATCATTGACATACACCTGCCCGCCTTCCACCCGCACACGGTCACCGGGCAGACCAATGATGCGCTTGATGTAATCTTCCGGCGGCTGGCGGTTGTGGTGAAAGACGATGATGTCGCCGCGGTGCGGTTCGCCAAAACGATAGGCCAGTTTATATACCACCAGCAGTTCCCCTTCGTTGAGGGTTGGCTGCATGGAAATATTTTCCACCCGCACGCGGTCGGTCAGCGCGCTGATGGCAAAAAAGAGCAGCACGGCAAACACAACCGTCTTGAAGATTTCGGTGATCAAACCAACCAGCGTATTAGCCGGTTGTTCCGTTTGCGGTGTGCTTTCGGTGGCTGGTGCAATTTCCCCGCTGGAATAGCGTTCTTCGGTCATAACATCGGCATCTTATCACAATTTGATGAGAACGGGGAGAACTTGCAAAAGTATTAAGGTGAGGAAGATAATAAACTCAACGTCTGACGACCGGCAGGTAGGCCGGAAAGAGCCGCTCGGCCATAATCAAGCGCACCGTCAACCGTAAGGGCGGGTAGGCCCGCTCATCCGGGCGGATGATGACCTCACCGTTGTACTCACCCACCCCCAGACCATTGGTCAGCAGGCGCAGTTCGACCCGCTCACCGGCGCGCCCGGCTTGCAGCCACGGCAGGTTTTCCTCCACCGTCCAGCCATTACCGGTCAGGTAAGAAGGCAGTACCAGCGCCGAAAGCAGGGGTGGGGTAGAAGAGGAATCAGCCAGCACGGTCAACGAAGACGGCCACAGGCAGCCATCCTTCTGGGAAACAAGCGCTTCGCGCAGCGGGGTAAACTGGCTGCCATCGAAAGCCGAAAAGCGCACCCAAACGCACTGTCCGCGGTATGCCCCGCCCGGCACCTGCCAGAGGAAGGGACTGCCGCTGAAACGCTGGGGTGCCGTGAAGATGGTGACAGTATCCACGCTCAGTTCAGCGCTGCTGGTGCGCCGGACTTTGAAGATTAGAAAGGGATTGTTCGGGTCAGGTGTAAAAGTGAAGGAAAGCGGTACTTCAATGTATGTGTTGGCCGATGGAAAATCGCTGCCGCGTAAAACGACCTCGCCGCTCTGAAAAGTGCCGGCAATCACGCTCAGCCGGGCCACCTCGCCTTCAAACGGCTGGTTGATTTTGAGGCGGAAGTAGGCCACCATCGGTTGCTGCGGATAAAATGAGGTTGTCCACACCCACGCCATGTTGGGGTCGCTGCCGTCATTGCGGCTGTGCGGCAATTGCACGGCTTTGCCGTTCAGCGCGGCCAGGTCGTTGATTTGTGGCAGGGGGTTGTTCTTGCCGGTTTTGAAGGCATCCCCCAGCCAGCCGAGGCTGAGCTGAATGTGGCTGCGGCCCTGCGGGTCGAGGTCATAGAGGGTTACCGAGGGACGGACGCTGGAAAAATGTTCCTCGCCCAGCAGTTGACCGACCGGCAGACTGCCGAGATAAATGCTGTCGTCCACGGTCAGGCTGCGCCCGTAAGCATCCCGCGTGCGGGCGTACACCCGCTTCCAACCCTCCCCTGCCGAGAGAGTCAATGAAGGGCGGGGCTGGTAAGGCTGGACGGCGGCCTGATTGAAACAGGCGTCTTCGCTGAGCTGCATGGAGAGGGCCGGCTGCAGCACGGTGAACGTATCGCCGCCCGGCCGGTCGTACAGGTAAAGGTTGACCTGCCGCTCGGCGGTGCTGAGGGCTTCGTTGGCAATGATCAATGGGGCGTAGGCATCGTCGCCGCCAAAATCCTGCGCCAGCCAGCCTTCACCGTTCTGGCTGTAACCAATTCCC
>DLXG01000131.1 GCA_003448875.1 Anaerolineaceae bacterium | reverse complement strand
AAAGCGATAGAATTCTCAAAGAAATTTTCAGCAAACGGCGTACAGCCGTCTGAATTGTCAGTATCAAAGTGAATTTCAACCGACATCAGATAAGTTTCAAATTTCGGCCCTGTGCCGGGTACTGCAACCAACCCCATCAAATCATTGTTGATAGGTTCAACCACATCCACCAGGTTCCCAAAACGGCGGTTATGGCTGCTGGCAGCTACGGTCATCACCCACGGGCTGACGTGATTGACCTGCCCATCCGTGCCGGGTTCATCGGTCAGATTGCCAGCCGAGGCGGCCACAAAGATGCCGGCATCGAAGGCTTCCAGAAAGGCCTGTTCCACCGGGTCGGAATAGGGCAACTTACCGCCGGAAATGGAGTAATTAATCACATCCACCTCATCCCAAATGGCCTGTTGGACAGCCGCCACCGCCGCGCTGATCGGACAGCCCGCCTCGTAACAAATATCATAGGCGATGATTTGAGCCCTTGGCGCAACCCCCGAAATAGCAAAGGGGATACCCAGAAAATTGCCAGCCACGATTGAAGCCGTATGCGAACCGTGGCCGTCTGTATCCTCCGGCGAGACCACTTCGAGATCGCCAGTAAACGAATACGCGCCAATCAGTTTATGGTTACAGGCTTGCTCATATAGTCCGCCGATCTCCGCACACACCCCTTTCGGGTCTGTATTTGGGTAAGTGTACGTAAGATCGGCATCATCGGCGAATGAGGGATGATCAAAATTGATACCGGTGTCCAGAATACCCACCACAATCCCCTCGCCTTTTGTGGAGATGGCGTCGGGTGTGTTGCCGTTCCAGATTTCATCCGCTTCGATAAACCATGGGCCGGCATCGGTGAGCGGCTGTTCCAACCGGTCGGGGATGACGGCACGCACCCCCGGCAGGCTGCGGATGCGGGCGGCCTCAGCCGGGCTGAGCTGGAGGGCAAAGCCGTTCAGTACCACATCGTAGCGGAAAATGGGTTGCAGGGAGCGACCAATCACGCGGTTGATTTGCGCCAAACGGCCATCCTGCTCCCGCCGCAGCAGGTTCAGGTAGGCCTGCGCCTCCGTCGTGTTCAGTTGAATCTGACGGGAATCGTCAGACAAACTCTGCACCAGCGAATTCCCCTCCAAGAGGACAAAGTAACGGCCATTGAAGGGCTGCGCTTCAGCGCTGGCATCCGCCGTTATCTCCCCTTGCAGTCTGGATGGCAACCTCATCCCCTGTGTCGTAGGGGCTGAGGCGGCATGAGCCGGAACAACTCCCGCAGAAGCGGTCACCGCCACCATGACAAACAGCAGGGTGGCGGCAAATAATATAGATAGTATGGACTTCATAGCGTCTCCTCAAAAAGGTATAGTTAACTACGCAGCAACGAATAACTCAACCGTTCTGCGGAGTCTTAAGAGTTTTAGAAGGAGACCAATAATAATTGGGGAAATTGTTCTTAAAACAATAAAAATACCAAACTGATTCTATATCCAAATTCAAAACCGTCAATAAAAATACGGATGCAAATTTGTTCCAGATCGAACTCTCTTAATCTCATTCGCCGTAAAGGGACACCCGTTCCATCGCTTGAAATTTTTTAACAAATTCAGGGTAAAATAAATATGCTGTCTATGGGGGTGAGGATATTCCCTGCTTAGCCTCCACATAGAAAATTGCCCGTAATCCGCAAAAACGAATGACAATGTCAAGCGCTGCTGAACTCCTCCACCGATTACGTTCGTATGTGCAACGCGAAGCGCAGGCTCAAGCCGATGCACTTTCCAAACAATGGGCCTACCCGCTGGCGGAGCGGGTGGCGCATGGCTGGGCAATCGAAGGGCTGGAGGTCGAATCCTTTCAAAACGACATTCTGCGGATGCGCTGTACCACCAATGATTCGCGCTTCCGTGAGGGTGACTTAATGGTCATCCATCGCGGCAACCCGGCTGACCCAAACGCTTTACACCTCGAATTGCAATATGATGGAGAAGATGAGTTAGAGTTCAGCCTCATCCGTGGCAATCCCTATGAACTTTCCCAACATACCAAGGGTTGGATTGCCGATCAAGACTGGTTTGACTCCAGTACCTTTTATAAAAATGCCCTTGACCAGGTAGCCGACTCACTGCGCGGCCGCTCGCGCATCCTTCCATTGCTGATGGGCGATCTTCAACCGAAAATTGATTTCGCCCGCTACGAACGCGCCATTGATGATCTGATTAGAAATACCCGTCTGGACGAAAGCCAGATCCAAGCGGTTGCCTTGGCTTACGCAACTGATTTATTGCACTTGATTCAAGGGCCGCCCGGTACCGGAAAAACGTGGGTTCTGGCACACATCGCCGTTATGCTCGCCAAAGAAGGACAACGAGTCCTGATTACCGGCCTTACCCATCGTGCCATCAACAACGCCCTCAATAAAATTGCTCAGTTAGAGTCCGAGGTTCCCGTTTGTAAAATTGGCCCAACGCGTAACGCCAGTGATTTGAAAACCAATCATTTTGAGTATTTCTCCGAATCTGGTTTTGAGGATATCCACAACGGTTACATCATCGGGGCAACCCCGTTTGCCCTGCAAACCAAACGCCTGAGCGGGGTTGAGTTTGATACGGTCATCTTCGACGAGGCCTCTCAGGTGACTCTCCCGCTGGGTATTATGGGTATGCTGGCTGGTAATAAATATATTCTGATCGGTGATCAACAGCAATTACCCCCTGTGAGTATCTTCTCACAACCCGAATCGGCCCCGCCTTCCATCTTTACCCTGCTTTCTCAGCAAACATCCAGTACCCTGCTTAACACCACCTACCGCCTGAATGATGTTCTGACAGAATGGCCCAGCGCTACTTTCTATGATGGGGAATTACAACCCAGTCCTGAAGCAGCTCCGAGAAGACTCGTCTTATCCTCTGCGCGCACTCCCTGGGATTTTATCCTCGATCCTTCCCGGCCGGCTGTATTCCTCGACTTACAGCATCGCAATACAACCGTCCGCAGTTATGTAGAGGCTGAAAAAGTGGTTGAACTGATTGCTGCTTTGCTCGAACATCGCATCCCCCCTCACGAAATTGGCGTAGTGGTTCCCTACCGCGCCCAGAGCCGCCTGATTCGCAGCCTGCTGCGGCGAAACCTGCCGGTTTCGGACTGGTGGAAAGAAATTGTTGCCGATACAGTCGAAAGAATGCAGGGACAGGAACGGGAAGTCGTACTGGTTTCATTGACCACCGCCAATGTCAACTTCGCTGTTCAAGTGGCTGACTTTCTGCTCCAACCTCAGCGGCTGAACGTTGCGGTTACCCGTCCGCGCACAAAACTGATTCTGCTGGGCAGTCAATCTCTGATCAAAAGTATCCCGCCGGACGAAAAATTAGCCGCATCCTTCAATCTTTTGCGTAGTTTACTGGATCACTGTGACTGGTTTTCACTGCCCAACGGATGTTTGACCTGATATGGCTCACATTCTGCCGCAAACCCCGCCGCTCAATTTACCACAGGAAACCTTAACCGTTTTCCACGCATTAAAATCCTTACCGGATTCGTATTTCATCTGGCACCACCTGGCACCCTGGCAACCGGATGCGCCCGATTTTTTGATGATCACGCGGCAGGGTCAGGCTCTGTTGATAAAAGTCAGCACCGCCAAACGCAATCAAATCAGTGTCGCCGCTCAACTGCGCTTGATTGAGGATCACCGCCCACCGCCGGGCCTGATCGAAGAAGGAGTGCTGGTCAATTTCCGGCATTCGTTGAACCTCACCCCAAATGCCCCGATTGGGATGCTGGTCATCTTCCCTAACCTCAACCAGACACAATTAATCGCCAGCCGACCGACAAGTTCTAATAACGAGGTGAAATGGGTCGGCCGTGAAATCCTGCAGGCGGACGGTGATTCGGGCTGGTTCGAACACCTGCCTTCCCAGAGTCTTTCTTCCGCGCAAATCCAGATTCTGCGTGAACGTTTTACCCCAGAAATTGTTGTACCGCCCGACCTGACTGTGCGACAACCCGAATCGCGCCGCCTCGAAGCGGGCCTGACGGCATTTTTACTGGATTACAATCAGGAAAGCGTTCTTAAAAGCGACCTGGAACTACCTGATGCCAGCGAGCCGCTAACACGTGATTTTCGGGTCAATATCATCAACGGCGTAGCCGGCAGTGGTAAAACCCTGATTCTGCTGTATCGTTTGCGCCTGCTTTATCACCTGTATCCGAACCGCCGGTTTTTGGTCTTGACCCACAACCGCCCCCTCAACCACGATTTACAAAACCGCTTTTACCGCCTGGAAGGCAAACAGCCGAAGAATATAGAATGGGCAACTTTCACCAACTGGTGCTACCAGTTGTGGATACACAGCCGAACCCCCTGGACTGATCCTCTCCCCTATAAAAAACGTAATACTCTTCTGGAACAGGTATGGCGGGAACGGCTGGAAAACTCCTCAATACCTTTACATTTATTTATCAGCGAGGTGGATTGGATTAAAGACCAGTTGCCTATGTCACTGGATGACTACTTAAAAGCCGACCGGCGCGGGCGTGGTTTTGCATTGAATAGCGACCAGCGCCGTCTCGTCTGGCAGGCCTTTTTACATTTCCAGTCTGGGCTTGAACGACAACAAACGATAGATTGGAGTGAGGTGCCGCGCCGCATCTGGCAGTGGGCTCACGAAGGCCGGCTGCAGATTCCTGAATATGATTTTATTTTTGTAGATGAAGCCCAATTCTTTGCACCGCTTTGGTTCGACCTGATTCGGAAAGCCCTACGCAACCGGGCTGCCCATCTCTGTCTGGCTGCTGACCCGACGCAAGGCTTCCTCGGCCGCCGCACCAGCTGGAAGTCACTGGGAATCGAAGCCCGCGGCCGAACCCATCATCTGGTAAAAAGCTACCGCACCACCCGTGAAATTCTCAACTTTGCCACCCTGTTTTACCGTTTACGCCTTACCGAGGCACCAGAGGAAGAAATCCTCTATCCCGACTTAACCCAAATGCCCACCGGCGTTATTCCTCAACTATTGGTTTTGGATAATCCCCAAGACGAAATCACCCGCGTTGCCAATGAAATTGTTGCCTTGCTGAAACAGGGTATTCCCCGACAGCACTTACTGATCCTGCACAGCAATGGCGGCGGCGTCCAACGTCTGATCAGCGCAATTAACCGCAAAGCAGGAAAAGACGCCGCCATGGATCCGAAGGTTACCTATCCAGGTAATTATGTAAGGGTTACCACCCTGAATGCTGGAGCAGGCCTGGAAAGCCCAATCGTGTTTCTGTGCGGCTTACGCGAGTTATTTGAAGAAGAACAATCGCTGCGTCTTTCAGATGAAGAGCGGGAGGAAATCATCCGTTCTAACACTCGCAAGATCTACATGGCTGCCACCCGCGCCGGTCAACGGCTGGTGCTGACGTATGTCGGCGAACTGCCGTCCGTTCTGCAGCAGGCAATCAGCGCGCTGCCCCGCCCGGCAACCGCTAAATAGGGATTAATAAGTCAAGCGCACCCCAAAAATGAGGTGCGCCTGATTCCATAAAGATAAACCTGTACCCTACTCCAACCGCCCGGTCTGAATGGCGCGCTTGACCTCGGCAATGGCCTGCGTGATTTTGATGTCGCGCGGGCAGGCTTCGGTGCAGTTGAAGGCCGTGCGGCAGCGCCACACGCCAAACTGCTCGTTGAGAATTTCCAGCCGTTCGGCGGCGGCCTGATCGCGGCTGTCGAAAATGAAGCGGTGGGCGTTGACAATCGCCGCCGGCCCAACGTACTGGTCGTTCGACCAGAACGACGGGCAGGAAGTGGTGCAGGCCGCGCACAGGATGCACTTGGTCGTATCGTCAAACCGCTCGCGCTGTTCCGGCGATTGCAGGCGTTCTTTGCCGTCGGCGGGCAGTTCATCATTGACCAGATAGGGCATCACCGATTTGTAATGCTCGAAAAACGGGCCCATGTCCACAATCAGGTCTTTGATTACCGGCAGGCCGAGCAGCGGTTCGATGGTGATTTCGGTGGTGCCTAAATCGCGCAGCAGCACCTTGCAGGCCAGATAATTGCGCCCGTTGATGCGCATGGCATCCGACCCGCACACGCCGTGGGCGCACGAACGGCGGAAGGCCAGCGTACCGTCTATATCGCCGCGAATCCATTCCAATACGTCCAGCACCCGGTCGGTCGGTTCGGCCTCCACCGTGAAGACATCATAGCGCGGTTTGCGGTCTTTTTCCGGGTTGAAGCGGAATACCCTCATGCGTACTTCCATGCCAGCCTCCTCATCAGTAAACGCGCTCTTTGGGCGCGTATTGGGTAATCACAACCGGCTTGTAGTCCAGCCGCACACTGCCGTCCTCGTTCAGCCACGCCAGCGTGTGCTTGAGCCAGTTCTCGTCGTCACGGTTCGGGAAATCGCTGTGGGCGTGTGCGCCGCGCGATTCCTTACGTGCAGCCGCCGACACCATCGTCGCCTTGGCGACTTCCACCAGGTTGGCCACTTCCAGCGCTTCGACGCGCGC
>DLXG01000235.1 GCA_003448875.1 Anaerolineaceae bacterium | reverse complement strand
AAGAAACCATAATCACCGGCATCGAGTGGCTGGCTGCCAAAGGATTTATCCGCATCCTCCAACGTGAAGAACAAATCCTCAGCATCGCCGAAGGTGGAGTGCCGGATGCAATGCTGGTAAAACAGAAAGAGGCACGGCTGCGTTCCTTGTTGGAAGAGAGCCGTGCCTTTCGTGAATTCTACCGGCAGGCTTCACCGGTCAGCCTGATTGAGGATAAGCCCTAATCGCTGGAGCGTTTCGGGATTTTTGGAAGCAGCCAGTTGAGAAAGGCTCCTTCACTGCGAGTTTGCAGCAGCACTCTGCCCGGTCCGGTCAAGTCAACCACCAGCCCTTCTCCGCCAAGCACAGTCGTTTTCAGTCCGCCGATGGCCCGCACCTTAAAGCCCATTTTTTCGCTGAAAGCCACCAGATGACCGGTATCTACGGTATAGGTTTCACCCGCAGCCAGTGTCAATTCATGAATGGCTCCGTAACTGGAAAGGATCAAAGTTCCCGTACCGCTGCAGCGCAGCATAATCAACCCTTCACCGCCGAAGAAGGTACGTGCCCCAGACCACTTGGTATCGGTCACCACACTTTCCGATGATGCCAGAAATGAACCCGATTGGACGAGATACGTTTCACCGGACATTTCGGTTGTAAAAACGTCACCCGGCAGGGTTGGTGCCAGCAGCAATTCACCGCCTCTGGCAGATGCGCGATAAGTATTGACGAAAAACGACTCACCGCCCAGCACCGAACGG
Organism: Anaerolineaceae bacterium; assembly: GCA_003448875.1. Lineage (GTDB taxonomy): Bacteria > Chloroflexota > Anaerolineae > Anaerolineales > Anaerolineaceae > Bellilinea. Next base: position 10,093 of record DLXG01000235.1, on the reverse strand, counting down.
GCCAGCGATTGCAGCAAACCGCCGCGCATCTTGGTTTCGACTTGAAGATCCGTGGACATACCAACCATAGCGCCGCTTTCCGCAACTACCCCTTCGTTCGGGTCAAGCAGCACTTTTGCAATCGAATACGAGGGTCGGAAAAGAATTTCAACTTTCATACGATAATCTCCTGAAGCAGAATTATGGGTATACTGTATCAGATTTTTGAGTTTCCGTGTTTATTAACATTTTTTTGATTGTGCCTAGCCAAAAAATCAGTTTTGTAGTAAACTACATCGGCTTGCAACATAGAACAACATGGTTGCTTTCCGCTCTTTGATCTGCTCACGGCAGGAACAAATGGCAATCCCAAGGAAAGGAGGAATCCCTTAATGCGCAGCTACGAGTTGGTTTTCATCCTCCAACCGGAACTGGACGACACGGCCGTGGAAGGGTTGGTCGAAAAGGTCAAAGGTTGGATTACAGAAGCCGGCGGAACTGTCAGCAAAATTGATCGCTGGGGAAAACGGCGTTTGGCCTATCCAATCAACAAACGCCGCGAAGGCCAGTACATTTTGTTTGACATGAATATGCCGCCTGCTTTCAGTATTGAACTGGAACGCAACTTGCGCTTTCAGGAACAGGTAATGCGCTTCTTAATCGTCAATCGCGATTGAGAAACTTTTTAAACTCAGGGAGAATATCATGAGCCGCGGTCTTAACAAAGTCATGATCATCGGCCACTTGGGACGCGATCCGGAAATGCGCTACACCCCCTCCGGGAGACCGGTTACTACCTTCAGTGTTGCAACCAGCCGCACGTGGAACACCTCGGATGGTGAACGGCACACCGAAACTGAATGGTTCAATGTAGTAACATGGGGTAATCTGGCAGAAATTTGTAAACAATACCTGACCAAAGGTCAGCAGGTTTACGTTGAAGGCCGGCTTCAGACCCGCCGCTGGGAAGATTCTGAAGGAGTCAAGCACACCTCCGTTGAAATTGTCGCCAGCGAGATGATGATCCTTGGTGACCGCCGTGATAATGCCCAGAATCAAACCTCTCCTTCGCTGGAAGAAGGCGAGGAAGAAGAAATTGAAGACGAATATCCGTTCTAGGAGTAAGACAGTATGACCGACCAAATTCCAAGCGAGAACGAACAGGTTGCCGGTCCACGACGGTTTGTCGCCCGACCTAAAATTTGTCAGTTCTGCGCTGATAAAGACCTGGCAATTGACTATAAAAACGTAGATCTCCTGCGCCGGTACATCACAGAAGAAGGAAAAATCCGTCCTCGCCGCCAGACGGGTACCTGCGCAAGGCATCAACGGGTTCTGGCCCGTGAGATCAAGCGCGCCCGCCACATTGCCCTGCTCCCCTTTGTTGCAGAAGATTGGAGTGAGGCAATTCGCTAATTCTTTTTCCTCTGGTTCACTTTCAGGGCATGGGCAAAAAACACGCCCATTGCCCTTTTCTATTTTTTTGATTTCGAAAGGTTCTTAAGATGGCCAAGACACCCCGACCTGCTGTAGTTTCCCGAAAACAACAAAGCCGGGTTGAAAAAGAACGGCAGCAACGCCGCATCGTGCTGATTGTGACGATCACCATTGCAGTTGCAGTGGTACTGATTTTGGGTTATGGGCTGCTGGATACCTTCTACCTGCAAAACATGCGCCCCGTAGCCACGGTGGATGGTGAAAAAATCACGCTGGAACAATTTCAGGCCCGTGCCCGTTTCGACCGGTTTCAACTGATTCAGAACACCATTCAACTGGCTCAATACCAGCAGCTCTTTCAGTCGGATCCCAATTCGGCCAATTATTTCACCTCCCAGATTCAACTCAATGTTTCTAAACTCAATGATCCAAATCAGTTGGGTAATCAGGTCATTGATGAGTTGATTAACGAGGCTATTATTCGGCGAGAAGCCCAAAAATTAGGCATCACCGTGACCGACGAAGAGGTTGAGAAGGCATTCCAGGAAGCCTTTGGATTTTTCCCTTCCGGCACGCCAACCACTGCTCCAACCGCTACTCCTTTCAGCACAGCGACCTACTCACCTCAACAGTTGACCCTGGCACCCTACACCGCTACCCCAACGGAAGCCCCCATCCCCACTCAGGCTGCTGAAGCAACCGAAACCCCAGCGGAAACTCCTCAGGCAACCGCTACCGCTGGGCCTACCAGCACACCTTTTCCCACCCCTACTCCTATGACTGAGGAGGGTTTCAAGACCGGTTTGGACAATTATCTGACCACCCTGAAAACGGAGGCTCAGATTGATGAAAAGACCTTCCGGGAAATTGTGCGCTCTTCATTGCTGTACGAGAAAGTCTTTGAAGCCATCACGAAAGATGTGCCTACCGAGGATGAATGGGTTTGGGCACGTCATATTCTTGTAGCGACTCCTGAAGAGGCAGCTGTCGTAGTTGAAGCGCTCAAAAACGGTGCGGACTTTGCCCAACTGGCAGCCCAATTCTCAACCGACACCTCCAACAAAGATCGCGGTGGCGATTTGGGATGGTTCGAACGCGGGCAAATGGTCAGTGAGTTTGAAAACGCCGTCTTTGCCATGACCGAGATTGGACAGATCAGCGAACCGGTACAAACCCAGTTCGGTTATCACATTATCCAATTACTGGGAAAAGAGCGCCGTCCGGTCAGCGAGAGCCGCCTGAGCACCCTCAAACAGCAAAAATTCAACTCGTGGCTGGAAGAAACCAAAGCCAGTCTCAAGATCGAACGCAGTGACAATTGGGTGAGTAAGGTACCGACCGTCCCAACACTGCCACCCGGTCTGGGATTTTAATCTTGCCTCTCTTTATAGAAAACAGGAGGACAGGTCTGTGAGACTTGCCCTCCTGTTTTGTAATCCAGCCGGAATACTTTACCGCACCATCTCCTCCCCTACTTCATCCAACCGCAGTGAGATGACCTGACTGGCGGTATCTTTTCCCATTGTCACCCCATAGATCACATCGGCCACCTGCACCGTATTACGATTGTGGGTAATGACGATAAATTGGGTATTATGGCTCAACTCTTGCAGTAATTCGCAGAATCTCCCCACATTGGCTTCATCCAGCATGGCATCAACCTCATCCAGCACACAAAAAGGTGTTGGTGAAACTTTCAGCAGAGAAAAAATCAACGCTACCGCCGTCAGACTGCGTTCGCCGCCCGAAAGAAGCGATAAGCCCTGTTCACGCCGACCCGGCAGACGAGCCTCAATATCAATGCCGCCCTCGGTAGGATTTTCCTCATTCTCCAATACAAGGCGGGCCGTCCCACCCCCAAACAGACGGGCAAAATTTTCCTTGAACTCCATAGCCACCGCATCAAAAGTCTTTCGGAATTCGGTTTTCATCAAACCATCCAGTTCGGTGATGATCTGGCGCAAATCCTGATCGGCTTTTTTCAGGTCCGCAACCTGCTGAACAAGAAATTCATAACGTTCTTTGACCGAAAGATATTCAGCATGTGCATCCGGGTTGATGGCGCCCATCCGCCGCAACTGGCTGCGCTGGCGGTTGATATTCTCCTCCAAATCAGGTGGTATTTCTTTCACCACCGGCAACTGTTCCACCATTCCCTCCAGTGGCAGCGGGGTCGGTCCAGAAACATCACTCTGGTACTCGAATGCCACCAGACCAAAATCTTCCTCGATCCTGCGCCGCAGACTTTCCAGATTTTCGCGTATTCGTCCAAATTCAAGCTGTGCCTGTGTCGTGTGCCGTTCCGCAACAGCCGTATTTTGCTGAGCAGCGCTTAAGTCACGTTGTAAACTTTCATAACGGCTTTCCAGAGCATTGAGTTCTTCCTCTGCCGGCTGAATTTTCGATTGAACTTCATCAATGGCTTGATTTAACTGGTTTGCTTCACTCTTGCGGTTGATTTTTTCTTCCTCTAATTCGGCCAACAGGCGGTTAAGTTGATCAATCCGTTCACGATAGGTCTGCTGTTGTTGTTCATTTCGTTCCAGCGTCTGCTGAAAATCCCTTAACCGTCGCTGAGTGTCCTGTAAGGCGCGTTCCATCACACTGACCTGCGTGTTCCAGTGGATTACCTGCGCTTGAAGATCATCCAGCACCATGCCGTTCAGTAACCGTTGTACTTCCCGTTGTTTATTTTCCAATTGTTGAGATTCCCGCTTAAGGGTAGCCAACTGCCCCCTCAGGTCTTCCAGTTCTTGCTGGGTGCTGCTGATTTGCTGCTTCACTTGCTCCAACTGACTTTGCTGCCAGTTTAACTTTTGACGGGATTGTTCCACCTGCACTGAGGATTTTTGCAAATGACGCTGGTTCAGTTTCTCCTGCTCCACTAATCCGCTCAATTCTAATTCAGCAGACCGTCGCTGTTGCTCCAAAGCATCCCGCTGTTTCTGGTTCTCGACTAAAAGCGCTTCGCCCTGGGATAACCTCTCTTGCAGATGCCGGATTTCTTCGCTCAATTCTTTCAAATGCCGTGGACGGGAGATCAATTCTGCACGGTTTTCCTTGCCGGCCCGAACCTCACCACTGCCAGAAAACACCTCCCCCTGCAAGGTAACAATACGCAAATCAGCCGGCTGGTTTTGAATTAACCGACGGGCAGTTTGCCGGTCGCGGACAATCCATACCTTTCCCAGCAGCAGTTCAACCAGCCTCTTAATCCCCGGCGGATACGAAACCAGTTCAGCAGCGTTGCCAATTACGTTTCCTTCCCGCGGCGCTGGTAAATGATTCTCTCCTCTCAACCATTCCAGCGGGAACAATACCGCCCGTCCATTTTCTGAATTTTCCAAAATTTTTATGACTTCTTCAGGCTCAGTCTCGGCTTCAACCGTCAGACCTTCCAGCTGGTCTCCAAGAACGGCTGCCACAGCGCTTGCCAATTCAGCGGGAACTTCGATCAGGCGGGAAACCGGCTGAACGTTGCCCTTGATTTTTCGTTGTTCAGCAGCGGACATGACAATTTTTACTCCCTGCCCCAGACCGCTCAGATTCTTCTCTGCCTGTTCCAGCACTTTGCGTTCAGCCTCTTTCCGGGCCAGTTCAGCCCGAAGGGTGTTGAGTTGTTCGTGAAGTTGATTGCGACTCTCGTCTAACTCGCGCCGTGTGGTTTGCAATAACATAACGGCCTCTTCACCCTTTTGGCGTTTAACCGCAAAAGTATCCAGAGACTGTTGAATCGCTTGTAATTCCGTTTCTGCCTGACGTAGCGCAGCGTTCAACTGAGGAATTTGCTGCGCCAGACGGCTTTCGTCGTTTTTCAGTCTTTCCAAACGGTTCTCCAATTCCCGCTGGCGGGCTTTGATTTCCACCTGCTGCGTTTCGAGGCGGGTTAATTTCCTGCGCAATTCGCGCAATTCCCCTTCTACCTGATCACGGTTGGCTTTCTTTTCAGAAAACGCTCTTTGGGCAGCACCTGCCTGCTGGCGGGCTTCTTCCAGAGCCGCCTGTTGAGCAGCAATTTCTTCCTGCATCCCCTGCAACCGATTCTGGTTCTGCTGGTTTTCCTCTTCAAGGCGGGTAAGATCATGTTGGGTGGTCGCTTTTTGCTCGTTGAGAGAACGCTGCCGCTCATCTAACACGGCCAGAACACGGTTAATCTCCTCGCGCCGTTGATGCACTCCTGCCAGGTGGGCGTGCCACTCATTCAATCGTTCTCGTAATTGCTGAATTTGAACCCGAACCTCCTGGACACGTTTTTCAACCTGTTGGTTTTGTTGACGTGCCTGGTGCAACCGATTTTCCTGTACAGCCAGCACTTCACGGGCATGGGTTAGTTCTCCTTGCAGCCGCTGCCACTGGTAGCCATACCACTCCCTCAGCAGCAAACGCAGGTCCGCCTTGATGCGTTCATATTCCACCACCCTTGCCGCCTGTTTTTCCAGACTTTTCAGGCGTGGTTCCAGTTCACTGAGGATGTCCTGTACTCTTTCCAGATTGCGGCGGGTCTGCTCAAGGCGGTTGAGGGCTTCTTCCCGCCGGGAGCGGTATAAGCCAATACCAGCAGCTTCCTCAAAAAATTTACGCCGTTCCTCAGGTCGTAAGGAAAGAGCAGCATCTACCAATCCCTGCCCAATGATCGTATAGGTGCGTTCTGCCAGACCAGATTGAGACAGGATTTCCGAAATTTCCTTCAGCCTCACCCGCTGGCCATTGAGCAGATATTCATTCTGCCCATCTCGATAGGCTCGCCGGGCTATAGAAACCTCTGCATAGTCTATTGGCAGCCAGCCATCCTCATTTTCAAAGGTAATCATTGCGGAAGCCATACTGGCACGCGGGCGTAATTCCGAGCCGGCGAAGATCATGTCTTCCGTTTTTCTGCCGCGCAGCAAGGTGTAAGATTGCTCCCCTAATACCCAGCGAATTGCATCAGCAATATTGGACTTTCCAGAACCGTTAGGCCCAACAATCGCGGTAATTCGACCGGGGAACTCAAAAACCGTTCGGCTGGCAAATGTTTTGTAACCTTGCAATTCAAGGGTTTTTAATCGGCTGGTCATGTATAAACCGTTCTTTTCTTCTTTCTGGATGGTTGATTAGAACACCAGACCAAGTTTTTCCAGTGCTTTGCGGGCCGCATTTTTCGCGGCTGCCTGTTTGCTTGGCCCGACCCCTTCAGCATACACCTCCCCGCCGATAATTACGGCGACTTCAAACTGTTTGGAATGATCAGGCCCTTGTTCCGAACGGGTGACATACTGCGGGGCATGAAAGCCCTGTGATTGCGCCCATTCCTGTAAAAGGCTTTTGGGATCTTCGTTTTTCCGGTTTATGAGGATATCTTCCGCTGCCGTTTCAAGGAAGGGTAAAAGGAACTTTTCCACTTTTTCAATCCCACCATCCAGATAGATGGCTCCAATAAAAGCCTCAAAAGTGTCACATAGCAGTGCGGAGCGTTCCCGGCCGCCGGCCTGTGACTCACCCCGCCCCAAACGCATGGCATTGCCCAATTTGATCTGGCGGGCAAAGTCGGCTAATTGTTCCGTATGTACCAGCGCTGAGCGCATGCGGGTCAAATCACCTTCCGGCATTTCAGGGTAGTGATGATATAACCACGCCCCCACCACAAAATCCAGGACAGCATCACCTAAAAATTCCAACCGTTCATTATCTTCAAGCGCTTCGGGATGTTCGTTCAGGTAAGAACGATGGGTTAAAGAGCGGTGGAGAAGCAGAGGGTCATTGAATTCAATCCCCAACCGAGCAGCCAGTTCTTCAGGCGATTCCTGCACGTGATGCGAATCACCATTTTCCATAAATCCCTCCGGGGAACTCAAGGGGCGCAAGCCACCCAGCCGGGCTCGAATTGCAACTCTGCTCAGGTAGCTCGCGTTCCTTTAGTTCAATGAGTTTAATTTGAAGGATAATATTTTAACCCAATTCCACTGATTACGGCAACCGCTGGCTGGGGCAATTCTTTCACACGTTTTTGAGCGGCAGCCCACACCAAAGCCGAAGTGGGCTCAACATACAATCCGCGCCGGCCCAGATCCACATAAGATTCAAAAATCTCTCGTTCTTCAATCGCCACAAAATCCCCCCCGCTTTGTTGAATTTCCGAAAGTAAAGCCTTAGCCCTGACCGGCTGACGCACTCGTACGCCCTCAGCCAGAGTGCTGCCTTCTCCGACAGTTTCCATTGCTCTCAAGCCATGCTGAAACGCACGCACCACCGGGTCACAGGCAGCAGCCTGCACCCCCACGTAATAAGGTACTCGTTCGATATATCCCGCTTTTTTCAAGGCGGAAAATCCTCGCACAATTCCCAACAGCAAGCCGCCATGACCGACCGGCGCGATGATGCTTCCCGGGGCTTTTCGGCCCAACTGCTCCCAAACCTCATAAGCGATTGTGGCAATTCCCATCAGACCAAAGGGCAGGTAGGCGTGGCTGGCGTAAGGCACACCCTTTTCGGCTTCTGCCAGCACAGCGCGGGCAGCCTCCGATCTTGGGCCGGCTACGGCGATCAAATCGGCTCCGTACATCTCAATTTGGCGGCGTTTCGGCCCGGAAGCGCTCTCAGGCACATAAATCCGGCACCTCAGCCCGGCCCGGGCAGCATAAGCGGCAAACGACGCCCCCGCATTCCCGGATGAGTCTTCTACGGCTTCACTCACCCCTCTCCCCAACAATTGACTGACGAGTACGGCGCTTCCCCGATCTTTGTACGATCCGCTGGGATTCATGCTTTCCATCTTGAGCGCAACCGGCTGATCCTCGACCACCTCCCACAAGAGGGGCGTATTGCCCTCTCCGAGAGTGACTATCGGCGCGCCTTCAACGAGCCCAAAGGTCTGCCGGTATCGCCAATAACCGGGCAGGTGATTCTGGACAGATTCTAACGAGAACGACGGCGCATCATCGTAATCGAAAACACCTCCGCAGGAAGGACAGCGAAAAGGTACTCCATTATCCGGGTATGGCTGAGCGCAATCCACACATCGAATGGCTGGCATGGTTTATTCCCCCTTTTTGGGATGATATTTTCCTTCAATCCATTCTTCGCCGTCTGGCATAATTTCCTTTTTCCAAATGGGGACAATTTCCTTCAAACGGTCAATTCCATAGCGGGCAGCCTCGAATACACCGGTATCACGGTGGGCAGCCGTACAGGCAATCATCACGGTGGGTGTGCGCGGTTTAAGATGACCGATACGCTGCACAATCGCAATTCCTTCGACTGCTGGCCAGCGGGATCGAATTTCTGCGGCTACCTGAGCCATTTTAGCCTCCGCCATCGGCACATACGCCTCATACTCCAGCGCAATCGTCTGATGGGCATCTCCGCGCCGGGTTTCACCGCGCACCATACCGGTGAATATACAGGCTGCGCCGGTGGTTGGCAGGGTAATTTGTTCCAGCAATTCGTTTAGATCCAACTCTTCGGATGTGATTCGGAAAATGGTTGGTTGTGTTTCACTTCCGCCGCTGACCGGCGGGAAAATGGCCACTTCATCCCCCGGCTGAATCAGGTCATCATCCTCCGCGTATTGCTGATTAACTGCCACCAGCACATTCTTTAACCGTTCATCTAACATTGGAAAACGCTCTTTCAGCACTTGCTTTAATTCGACCACACGGATCGTCTTGTAGATTGGGATGAGCTCTTTATCCACCCCGCTTAACTCTTTGAGATGTGCAAAAAACAAAACCTTTACCACCTGTTGTTCACTCATTGATCACATCTCCGCTAACGCCGCCGCGTTTTTCAACCAGCCGGATATTTTGAATACGGGCAGTCTTCTCCACCGCTTTGACCATGTCATAGACTGTCAAAGCCGCCACCGCAACAGCTGTCAGAGCCTCCATCTCTACACCGGTCTTGCCGCTGCTTTTCAAGCGTGCCGTAATCTCTACCCCCGGCAGTTCATCTCGAAGTTGCAACTCCACCTGCACCTGATGAATGGGTATTGGATGACAGAGTGGAATTAACTCTGCGGTTCGCTTGGCAGCCTGTATACCGGCAATTTGGGCTACGGTCAGCACATCCCCTTTTTTCATCAGGCCGGTCCGAATCAGCGCAATCGTTTCCGACTTAAGGTGAACCTCGCCTTTTGCCACAGCAATCCGTTCGGTTTCCGGTTTCGGGCTGACATCCACCATGTGCGCCCGTCCTTCTTCGTCAATGTGGGATAATTTTGAATCGGCCATAGCAAAATTATAACGCCAATCCGCCCGACTCATCTTCGTCCTGCTTACCCAATGATATAATCACGAGGATGAGTTTTCAAATCGCCGCCCACCAGACCGAGCATTATCAGGTCAACACCGAAGTTTTCAGCGGCCCTCTGGATTTGCTGCTGGAACTGATCGAACGTGCCGAGCTGGATATCACCCGCCTGGCACTGGCACAGGTCACCGATCAATATCTGGAATACCTGCGCCGCCTGCAGCAACAAAACGCCGCCGAAGTTTCCGCTTTTCTGGTGATCGCAGCGCGGCTGGTACAGATTAAATCAGCCGCCTTACTCCCCCGTCCCCCTGCTGTTGAAACAACCATCCCGGAAGAAGACCCCGGTGAAGCGCTGGCACGCCAGTTGATCATCTACAAGCGCTTCAAAGAACTGGCAGGCTACCTGCAGCAACGTGAAGAAAAGCACCTGCATACTTATCTGCGGCTT
>DLXG01000022.1 GCA_003448875.1 Anaerolineaceae bacterium | reverse complement strand
TGTATCAAGCGTACGAGCCATCGCCCCGCCGCTGGCTGCGTCCACCCGCATATACAGGTTGTTTGCATCCATCGCATAAGCAAAACCCGCCAGTTGACTTCCCTCACCAGCCGGATAGTAAGCCGCCTTGTCCCATTCTCCCGCTGCAATCGCTCCATCAATGGTGGGTGTGGAAAGACCTTGAAGCGGCGTTTCAGCACTGACAGGACGGGCTTGGATAATTGGCACATCCACAAAAGTTGGCACCGGTTCTCCCAGTATTTCAAAGACCTTACGCAGCAACTGGCGGAAGCCGAGGTCAAAATACTCGTCCTGACCCGAATCCTGATCTGCCCCATACCACCAGAACCAATCCGAACCTTCGGCTAAGAGCATATAATCGAGTGCAGCTTCGATTTTTTCCGCCGGAGCCTTGCGAACTTTGGAAATATCGTATTTTGCCAGAACTTCACGGGTTTGTCGGAGATAATCCCAGGCTGTGTTTTCTTCTGCTTCACCAATCCACGTATCGTAATTTGGGCTGAACCACGCTCCAGGGAACAAATCCTCAATCATCCGCTGCTCGGGGAACTTTTGAATGTATTCACTGGGAGTAATTGTGCGGATCGTTTCACTTTCCGAAAGCAATTGATAAAAGGTGCTCAGGAATTCGATGCCATCATTGTCATAGTATTCCCAGGCATTTTCTCCATCCAGAATAATCGAAACAACATGCGGTCCTTCTGCATTTTGTTCTTTCAGTTTGGCACGGATGTTTTCCAAGCGCTGAATTAAGTCCTTTGCGGCAGCCGTGCCGGAAACGCCCGAATAGGTAAATCCAATCTTATCGGAAAGGACACCATCACGGAAAAACACCGCCAGTTTATCGCCAGCCTGATTGGTCACATAATATGGCCGGTAGAGATCATCCGGTTGATTGACGGTCTCCTTGCTGTCGCGTGTAAAAGCATCTAATCCAAGAGATTTTGCCAGCACCGGCTCACCAGTGGCCATCCACGAATAGCCAGCTCGCAGAACGAATGGCACCATGACCTGCGCCACAGCCCCCTCGCCCGGCCACAACCCGCGCGGCGGTTGGCCAAAATTTTCTTCATACAAGGCAACACTACGCTGCAGGTGGGTCAAAGCATCCTTCGGATAGGAAAATTTTTGGGGTAAATCCGAACCGGGATTACCCTTTGCCTGTAAATTCGTGTCAATCAACAAAGGCAGAATCGGGTGGGCGTAAGGGGTGGTTGTCACCTCGATCTGACCGGCTTCCTGCAATTTTCGATGAAGGGGAACGGTTTCTGCCATGATCCGCCGTGCTTCCCGGAAGATTATCTCTTTATCCTCCTCGCTGAAATTTCGACCCTTTTCTACCAGATCTTTCAGCGGCGGCTGATTGAGGAACATCGGGTCAAACCAGACCAGATTCCACCAGATTTGCAGGTCGCGGAAATCCTGTTCAGTGAATGTGGTCAAAGCGTTCTGAATCGCTTCCGCATCGGTTCCACCGCGCTTTTCCAGCAATTCTTTGTAGCGCGGATAACGTCCAATCAACTTATCCCAATTGGCATCGAAAAAGCGTTGAAGAATGAAGCGTTTATCATCTTCGCTCAACTGATTTGCCGGCTTTTCGGTCATCACCCAGTAAAGGTCTTTAGCCCCATTATTAACAAAGTCCTCCAATTGGCGCAATAAGACCGGCGTTAAGTTAAAGGTGACATGCACATTAGGGTACTGAGACACCAGATAAGCCATATCATAATAATCTTTTGTGGCATGAACCCTCACCCACGGACGGGTATAGACCCCATTCTCATCTTTGTAATACAACGGCTGGTGTTGATGCCACATCAGGTTCAGGTAAAGCACATCCTCAGCCATCTCCGTCGCCGGTGTGGGAGTCGGCTCTGCTGGTGCAGTGGGACTGACGATGACCGGCTGAGTGGGCGCTACCGGTGTGATAGTTTGAGTCTGACAGGCGGTTAATGCCAGTACCAGCACCATAAAGATTAACAGAATTCGATAGGTCAATTTCATCTCCTTATCCTCCTCTTGTCGAAATTATCGTTTTGCAAGTGCAGGATCATAAATCTGCACTCCACTTAATGCCGTTCCAATCCATAACCTTCCCATTGGGTCAAAAGCAAATGCCAGTGGTTCGCCACCATTAAAACCGGAATTATTATCGCGGTAAACCGTCCATTGATCGTTCCCGTCAAACCGGGAGATCAATCCGCCCGGTTCAGTCGGAAATCCGTGACCGAGCCACAACCCGTGACCGGGTTGTTCGATTATAGTATTGACGACACTGGTAGGCAAACTTGAACTTCCCAAACGATAAAAAGTCCACTCTTCGCCATCCCAGCGCCCAATCCCGCCGCCAATCGTCGCCATCCACACCTGATTTTGGGAATCCACAATCAACCGAGAAACGCCTCCCCAGCCTAAATCTCGCATCGAAAAGTCCCAGTTCACAAGCATTCTCGTATTCAAATCCAGGCGGGACACGCCTTTTTGAGTTCCCAGCCATAGATAATTTTCACCATACATGGATTGAAATGTAAGAGTAAATATATATGGGTCAGGCAGTTCAACCAAATCACGGCTATACGAAATTAATTGCGAACCATCCCATTGATACAGGCCGCTTAATGTCCCCACCCACAGGTTGCCATCGGCGTCCTCAACCAGCGAACGCACTTTCATTTCGTCCACAGTGCTCTCTTTGGCAATTTGTTCCCATTTACCCTCACAAAGGCAACTTAAGCCGTTCTCACTCCCAAACCATAAATTGCCCTGCTGATCCTCATAAACCACCCTCACCCGATCATCGCCGATACCCGAATTTTGGCGATTGTAAACGCGGCTATCCTCGCCCCACGGTGAGCCTTCGCTTACATGCCATAAGGCTGCTCCCTGCGCGGTTGCAATCATCATGTCGCCGTTAGAGCGCAAATGTAAATCGTAGATGGTATTGGAAGGCAGCGGGGCAGTCTCTGACATCAGGTGCTGCCAGCCGCGCCGCAGCAAAGCCTGATCATATTCATAGGTCACCTTGCCGATGACAATTAAGCCCGAAAAACCGATCACCAGCCACCAGAAAACTTTCGGCGGTTTGGGCAACATCTCTTCCAGGTAATCCCAATACTGTTCCTTTTCCATAATCCAGGTATAAGCGGTTCTCAAAAACCCTGAACCGCTCATACAAAGGGCTGGAATGACAATCAGAGAGTATTGAGGCCACTTGGTCGGGTATATCAGCAGAATCAAAAACTGTACCAAAAACCATCCACTCAACCACGGTTCTTTTTTTCCATAAAAATACAGCCCTACCACGCCGGCCCAGAAAATGAACTCATCCAAAGTTAAGAAGAAGAAGACTCGCGGATGCCAAGGCAGAGCGGTAGCAACCCAGATGACCGGCTGCCACCATGGGTAGCCGGCCCGCACTACATCCATGCCCTGGGTGTATTGTCGGTGAAAGGTAACAACCTCAACAATCCGGCGGAATGGTTCATTCCATAAGTAAGGATTCAACACAAAAAAAGTGACGACAGCAATACCGCCCCACAGGGCTATCTCCCGCCACACCACCTTGCGGCGGAATTGAAGCACTAAAAAGCCCGCCGGAACGAGCATCATCCCGTAGGTGTACTTCCCGGCTATCGCTGCGCCCATTGCTGCCGCCGAAACCCATAAAGGCAACTTATTCCCATCCTCGATTTGACTTGCAAAAAATCGTCTGAGCAGTAAAACCGACAACAAAGAGGCAAATAATGGGAAGGCTTCCAGATAAACCTGACTGGTGTATTTGATGGTATAGGAGTGAAACGTCAATAAAAACGCAGCTAGTGGATCAAAAAGAGCCAGTATGAAAACTTGCAGAACCCCAAAAAACGCACTGATGGAACGATTAAAATAAAACTCGAAATCCGGATTAACATTTTCCCCCCTGAGTAAGAAGGGAATACTGTAAATTAACTTGATCAATGGAGGGTGTTCTTTGTTCTGATCGAAGTTAATTATTCCGCTCCAATCCCCCTGTCGGATTAACTGAGCATATTCCCTGCCACTCCGCATGTATACCGGCTCATCGGCATCCAGCGGTAATTGCCACACTGCCCAGGCATGAATCATGATCGAAAGGAACACGATCAGCCCAATGGTATGCCAGCGCTTCCACCAGCTGGGCAAGGCTCGTAGAGGGAAATTCAGTAATTTTGCTAACATCAGTGGCTGCTACCCCTAAATTCAGAGGCAAATGAATTATTCAGTCGAATTAATTAACTGATAAATCAATACTTCATTAGCCGAAATTGTTGCCGGAAATTCAAATTCCTGCAAGGCTCCATCTGGTTCGACAATGATCGTTGTATTGACCTGTCCGCCTAAAAGTGGACTTAAGCGGTAGGTACCGGGATTCAGCCCTTCAACAGAATGAAGAGTAACTCTCTCTTGCGGCTGGTTACCTAAGTTAAGGACGATCAACACCTGTTCGTTTTGACTGACACGGGCATAAGCCAAAATAGACGATGACGAACTGCTCAAGGCAGACAATTCTCCACTTTGCAAGGCTTGCGATTGGCTGCGTATTCTAAGTAAATCCATGTAAAACCGGAGCAATGAGTTCGGGTCTTTCAGTTGATCTTCCACATTTTTCTCGGCGTAATCCATTTTTGGGAATAACCACGGCGTACCGCTGGTAAAACCGGCCATTCGTTCGGCTGACCAGTGCATCGGTGTGCGAATATTGCGGTGGTCGCCCTGCCCGGTCAATCCAATTTCTTCACCATAGTAGATAAATGGCACACCCGGGCTGGTCAGATAAACTGCCGCTGCCAGGCGCGCCTTTTGTTCATCATTCATCAAAACGGTCATAACCCGGTCTTGATCATGATTGGTCAAGAAAATTCCCATACTCCCCTTTGGAAATAAGCGGGTTTCAAACGTCAAGGTATTGCTCAGGGATACTGCATTGCGATTGTTTATGTTGGTTAGAATCGAGCGCGCCAGATCAAAATTGAACACCATGTCCATCTCTTGATTACGAACATAGCGCACCGCCTCAAAACTATTTGACCACACTTCCCCTACCGTAACTGCTTGAGGATTAAGCGACTTGTAATATTGATAGAAACTGGCAAACCACTCATGGGTTAGACCAGTGTTTTCCTGATCAGTTCCTTCTTCTATCAAGTGTTTTGCAGCATCTATTCTAAAGCCATCCACACCCACATCTTCCAGCCAGAAACGAGCGATCTGATAAATTTCCTCAGTGACCTGTGGATTCTGGAAGTTCAGGTCAGGCATTTGATCCCAGAAAAGCGCGTAGTAATATTTCCCATTCGAGGCGCGATGCCAGACCTTTTGTCCATCCGGTCCGCTGTAACCCGGATTTTCGTCCCGCCAGATGTAATAATTATGGTAAGAAGATTGCGGGTTTAATGCCTGTTGAAACCAGGGGTGCTGGGTAGATGTATGATTGATCACCAAATCAATAATCACTTTAATGCTGCGCTGATGAGCCTCCTCTATCAATTCCCTGAAATCATCCATCGTTCCGTAATCGGGATTCACATTGTAGTAATCGGTCACATCGTACCCGTGATAAGACGGCGAGGGATTAACAGGCATCAACCAAATGGCATTAATCCCCAAATCACCGGTCGTGTTGGGATCACCATCATTCAAATAGTCCAATTTCTGAATCAATCCCCGAAAATCGCCAATTCCATCTCCATCAGAGTCATAAAAACTACGCACAAACACCTGATAGAAAACCGCCGATTTCCACCATTCCGGTTTAACTATTAGATTAGTGGTCGGAGTGATTGTGAGGGTGGGAGTGGATGTAGCAACCGCACCCTCGTTGGACGGTTTCTGCGGGGTGGTACAGGCCCCCAGCAAAGACAGGATAATGATTAAAACTGTGATATGTCTCAGTCGAGTAAGTTTCATAAAATTGGCGAGAGAATTACCCCGCTCAATGGGGGCAGTAAAATATCCGTCTTGGGATGATGAAAACTCACAACACACTGTTCATCTGTCTGGATTTGTATGAGCCATTGATCAGCAAGTGAGTACGTTTGTTCAGCAGTTGAAAGATTGATAATGGTTACGATCTTTTCCTGCTCATATCTTCTTAGCAACACCACAAGAGCCTCATTACAATCAACAATACCAGATGTGCCTCTCCGCAATGCGGTAGATTGCTTTCTAAAACCAATCAATCGGCGGTAAAAATCCAACAATTGGGCATTTTGTTCGCCTCCCCACAGCATAGGCAGGCGTGATTCTTCCGGGACGCCGCGCCCGTCCTGCCGCACATCCCGCTGCTGGGATAAACCCACTTCTGTGCCGTAGTAAATGACCGGCGGACCGGACAAACTGAACTGGAGCAGAGCCGCCAGTTTCAGCCGGCGCTGGTCACCGGCAGCCGCCCAAAGGAAACGATTCATGTCATGGTTATCCAAGAACGATGGACGAGAGAAATCTTCCGGAAAATAAATCTGGTGCCGTTCTAAAAACGAGGCAAGTTGAAAGCCATTCCAGCGCCCAAATGCGATAGCCTGACGCAAACCTTCCAGCAAGATAAAGTCTAGCGCGCCATCCAGTTGCCCGGCAAAGGTCATTTGAACATCGGAGGGATCAACAATCTCGCCGAACGTCCAGCAGTCCGGTTTTGTCTGGCGAGTGATCATGCGAAATTCGGCCCAAAAGTCGGCCGCTGGCCCTATGGCATAATCCACCCGAAAACCATCCACCCCAAATTCCAGCCAGTAACGGGCAGCATCCAGCACATACTGGCGGGCCGGTGGATATCTGAGATTCAACTGCGGAAGACTTTTAACCCCAAAAAAGGTTTCATATTCATCGGGGTAACGGTAAAAGGTAAACCAATTCCGATAGGGGCTTTCAGGGTTGCTGATAGCCTGTTGAAAGAACGGATGCTGATTGGAAACATGATTGGGCACAAAATCCAAAATAATCCGAATACCCAGGTCGTGTGCTTCCGTTAGCAGAAGCCTCAAATCCTCTTTACTGCCCAGGCGTGGTTCTATCTCAAAAAAGTCGGTTGCATCATATCCGTGATGGGAGGGGCTGGGAAAGATCGGCGTCAGCCATAGTACATTAGCTCCCAGCTCCGCAATATAATCAAGGCGCTCCACAATACCCTTAAGGGTACCACCGAAGAATTCGCTTAAAGTCCTGACCTTACGCCAAGCCTGATTTTTAGCGGGAGAAAAACGATCTACAAAAATCTCATAGACGACCGCATCTTTACTCCAGCCGGGTAAAGGGTCATCATCCACATAAAAACCAAAAATCTGACCTTTGTCCGAGTATACTTCCTCGCCTCCCCATTTCTCAAACCCGAAACGGTAGCGCACCAGCGTGCCCGCCGGAAAACCCGCTAAAACGGTTTCGTAATAACTCAGGTAGCCCCACAGGACGTTGTCCCATTCGGTATGTGTCAGAAACAGCGGGGCAGAAAAACCATTCTCAGCTTTTCCAAGCGTTCCTTTTGGATCACTTCCATCGGTAGTCCAATAGACCCACCCCCGTCGGACTGTTTCTTTTGGCCCGACCGAAAGAACCAGCTTAACCGGTTGAGCGGGTAACGGATCAAGCGGTACTCTCCGAAAAGCATGACTGATTCCCGCCCGGCTGCCGTATACCCGCTCTAGTCTTAACTGGTCAGTTGCTAAGGTTCCAAATATGAAATCGTCCACTAAATTTCCTTTTCGGTTCTGATTTAACCTTTCACACCGCCAACGGTTAAGCCCGCTTCAAAGTAGCGGTTTAGGGCCAGATAAACCAGAACAGTGGGAATCACCACAATCACCGCACCAGCAGCAAACTGGCCCCACGGCACTGAAACACTGTTGGCCAGTGAATACAATGCCGGTACCGCCAGTTTGACCGAATCGGGAGCCGGCACCAGCACTGAGGAGAAGATAAAATCTCCCCAACCGGTCATAAAGGCCAGAATAGCCGTAACCGCCAGCGCCGGCCTGGCTAACGGCAAAGCAATCAGGAAGAAGGCTTGCACAGGTGTGGTGCCGTCAATTTGGGCAGCCTCTTCCAGATCAATTGGTATGGTATCAAAGTAACCTTTCAGGTTCCATGTGCAAAATACCAGCGTGGCAGAAGTGAAGGCGAGAATCAGCCCCAAATGTTTTCCAAATAATCCAATAGCCGTGAGTACCTGAGCAATCGCCACCAGTGAAAGGATGCCGGGAAAGGTGGAGATAGCCAGCAGGAAGATCAGGAAAAATTCACGCCCTTTGAAGCGGAAACGCGACAGAGCAAAAGCCGCCGAAGTACACACCACCAGACTGGCGATGGTTGTAATGCTGGCCACTTTGAAACTGTTGGTTAACCACGTCAGGTATGGCCGCTCAAAAAGCATAAAGCGGAAATTTTCAAAACTCCACTCTACCGGGAAGAACATACCCGGCAGACTGAGGGTATACAACCGCCCTCCCGATCGCCCTGAAGCCAGAATCGCAAACCACACCGGGTAGAGCGCAAAAATCACCGCCATCACCAGAAAGGTGTATTGCAATACACGAACGCCGATAGGGGTTTTCCTTATCATGATTCATACGCTCCTTTCGTGATCCGGGTAATTCTCAGGCTGTACAGGGTTGCGAGGAAGAGCATAATGAATATCAGCACCGCAAAGGCGGTGGCACGCCCATAATTTTGCAATTGATAAATCTGGCGGTAGGCATACACCATCACAAATTCCGTCGCGCCGGGTGTATCTGCACCCGCCAGCGGCCCTCCAGCCGTGATTGCGTAAGCCGTACCGAACATTTGAAAAGCGGTGATAGAGGTCAACACCGTTGCGGGCAATACGGCCGGACGAATCAATGGCAGGGTAATCCGTTGCAATTGCACCCACCAGTTTGCTCCATCCACTTCGGCCGCTTCATAAAGTTCCACCGGAATGGATTGCAGCGCACCGAGGATTGCCACCATAAAGAAAGGATAAGAAAACCACAAATCCGCCAGCACGACCACCCCAAATGCGCTGACGGGGTTTTGCAGCCAGATCGGCCCCTGAATGCCCAATTGTGATAACAGCTGGTTGATTGTGCCTTGTTGGCGGAAGAAGAACTGCCACACCAAGGCCATCAGGATCGCCACAGAGGAAGCGCCCCACGGCACGAACAAAGCCACGCGGAAGAAGGTCTTTCCTTTCAAGCGCGTATCATTCAAAATCAATGCCAGCGCTAGCCCGAAGATAAAGGTTAATGGAACACGAATGGCAACAAATAGAATTGTCCTCAAAACAACCACAATGAAGGGTCCGGTGGACATCAATTGATTAAAGGCCGCCCGGATCGAAAGAACATAAGCCAGACCCACCACCAGCAGGATGGCGATCAACCACACCATCCCGCTGGAAATTGGTCTCTCAATTTCGCGGTCAAACCTCCGGTTGACGTAAACAGCCCCAAGTAGAGGTACAAAAACCAGCAAAATTTTTCCAAAAGCCATTAAAGCCTCTGCTGAAAATAGTTTACCCAGCAAGGCTTGATAATTGGCAAACAACGGATCTGCCAGACGGTATGGTGAACCCAGTCCCCCTTGAGCATTTTGTCGGAATTGAGGCCAGCAAAGCGGATCGAGGAGACCGGTCAGGAAAACTTCACAATCCGGTTTCGGGCGGAATTTATTCCGATTGGTGAATGAAATATAGGTGTTCAATACAATTGGATAAACATTGAACACCAAAATCCCCAGCATGGTTGGAAAAAGAAACAAAAAAATCGTCAGGCTTTTACGAGTCCCCTTCCAGGTAACCATAACGGGCTCCTCTCTCCGGTTTTCAAAAACGGGAAGAATTACAAAGAAGAGGGAGAGCCCCCTTGAGGGCTCTCCCTGGCAGATACAGACTTACTTCATTCCTTCGACGGCTTCCAGAATTGCAGCCTGAGCTTCCTTCAGCGCGGTCTGCGGATCCTGAGCGCCGGTCCAGATAGCGGCAGAAGCACGCCCAACCGGACCCCACTGAGCGGAGGAGAAGGGCGAAGGTGACATCGGCACACCGATGGCCAGTGCTTTACCGTATCCAGCCACTGCCGGCAGTTGAGCCACTTCGGGATCTTCGATGGCGGCTTTCTGAGCCGGGATGGTCTTGTTGACCAGGGCCAGTTTCTTCTGCACCTCGGCGCTGGTGAAGTACTTCATCACATCCAGCGCGACCTCGGCCTTGCCGCGATCAACCGCGTTCTTGCTCAGCATGAGGGTCTTGATACCCACGAAGGGCTTGCCCATCGCAACGATGGTGTAGTCAATACCCGCATCTTCGATACCGGCAATTGCCCACGGGCCGGTCCACCACATGCCAACTTTGCCTTCCTGCAAAGCCGCATTGCAGATGTCATAGCTGTTTTCAGCCAGAGAAACTGCTTTGAGTTTGACCAGCCACTCCGCCGCAGCAAGAGCCTCGGGGGTATCCATGTAGGCATTGCCATCTTCATCCACGTAGGCCGGCACACCGAAACCGAAGTAAATCGGAGACATGTGGTAGGCATCTTCAGCGCCAAAGCCCTGGTTGCAGATTAGGGGGATACCCTTGTCGGCATAGAACTTCTCAGCTTTCGCCAGCAGGTCATCCCAGGCAAACGGGTCTTTGGGCAGGTATTCTTCGGTCACCAAGGCTTTGTTGGCAACCAGCGCAATACCTTCCATTGTTTCAGGCAGTGCCCAAATGGTATCCATCCAGGTCACGCCGTTGATACCTGACTCGGTGTAGATGCTCTCGAGGAAGGCTTTGTCAATCCCGAAGTCGTTCAAGGCAACAATGTTACCCTGCAGAGCCTGTTCACCGATTTTGTCATTCGCCCAACCGATGATGTCGGGGCCTTCTCCAGCCGGAATGGCCACATTCAAAGCGTTGGCAACATCTTCGGGTTTGGAGAGGTCAATCTTCACATTCGGGTGGCTTGCTTCATAATCCTTGAAAGCCTGAGTAATGGCTTCCAGATACTTACCGTCCCACTGATGCCAGATGGTGATGGTCACCTGCTCGGCAGCGGGTGGAGTGGTCGGCTCAGCCGGAGCGGTTGTTGGTTCCGCTGGCGCGGTTGTTGGTTCCGCTGGCGCAGTGGTTGGAGCAGGGGTAGCCGCCGGCTGGCAGGCTGCCAGAACAAACGAGGCGATCAGCAAAAGGCCGATCAAGGGCATAACTTTCTTCAACATCTCTTTCCTCCTTAAAAAATTTTGATTTTCAAGTCCCTCCGAGGGAGGGCAACCCTTATTGAAAAGGGCAAACTCTTCTTTGTTGTGGAATAACCTTTAAGTGTGCTTATGGGTTCTGCGCACCACCTCCTTTCAAAAAATCAACTTGCTTCAGCCAGACGGTGTAAACTCAATGAAATGGCCTGAGCGACAGCGCCCATTGCAGAAGAGCGCCGGCCAAGCACGGCAGAAGTAATCGTCACTGCTTGAGAAGCAACTTTGAGGCTGCGTTGTTTGGCTACTTTACGGACAGGCTCCAGCAGTAAATCACCCGCCTGAGCAACCCCTCCTCCGATAACGATTTTGGTTGGGTTGAAGAGGTTGATCAAATTTGCCAATGCTGTTCCAATGTAGTAGCCCGCATCCTGAACCAGTTTTTGGGAGAGGTGGTCTCCTTTGCGGGCTGCAGCAATCACATCCATAGCGTTTATGGTCTCAATTGAGGGACGCTCGCTCAAAGTCGTACGTACTCCGGCTTTGATGGCCAGAATAGCCTTCTGGGCGATTGCCCGTCCCCCCGCTAAAGCCTCCAGACACCCGCGATTTCCACAGGTGCAGAGAGGTCCATTTTCTTCGATGGTTACATGCCCAATTTCACCGGCACAACCCGTTGTACCGCGGTAAATCTGACCGTCAATTAATAATCCCGCCCCAATGCCGGTACCCACTTTGATGTATACCAGATTATCTACTCCGCGGCCGGCTCCGAAAGCCCATTCTCCTAAGGCACCAAATTCAGCATCATTACCGAGGGTAACCGGGCAGCTCCATGTTTTCTCCATCCACTCTCGGATTGGAAAAAGGTCCCAACCCGGCATAATTGGCGGACCGCTCACCATGCCGGCATCGCTCACAATGGGGCCGGGAACGTCCACTCCGATAGCCGTGATTTGAGTTAATTGTATCCCTAATTGTTCCAGCCACGAACGTAGCATTTGATCTACAAATGGCAGGCAGACCTGTGGACCCTGAAAAATATCCAGTGACGCTTCGATTTCATCAATCACATGGGCAAGATAATCTGCCAGCACAAAGGTTACATGGGTTGCTCCAATATCCACCCCAACAACCAGTCCGCCTTGCGGGTTAATTTCGAGCGCGATGGCACGCCGCCCGCGTGAAGATTGGCCGTTCGTTTCGCGAACCAACCCGGCTTTAATCAAGTCCCCAACAATTGCAGTCACCGCTGCCCGGGTTAAGCCCAGTTCGCGTGAAAGTTCAATGCGAGAGATGCCGCTCGGGCTAAATCGGATTAGATCCAGCGCAGCATGCTTGTTAAGATTTTTAACACTTACTCTGGGAACATGCCAGATTGTCGTGTCCAAATGGCGCATTTCTCCCTGCATCTTGCAATTATTATAACTAAATCCAAAAGAATGTCAAGTAACTTAACAATTACCGGGAGAATACAAGAATATGTATATACAATATTATATCATGCTCTCATCCTTTCGATTATAATTTGTCACATGTTCCCTAAAACACTCTGGAGATTAATCAAAACCTCACCGGCCCCCGGCGCATGGAATATGGCACTCGACGAAGCCATACTTCAATTTACAGCAGCAGGCAGAACACCTCCCACCTTGCGATTATACGCATGGGAACCTGCCTGCCTTTCTTTGGGCTATGCCCAGCCTGTGAAGGACGTAGACTTTCAAAATTTGATTGAGAACGGCTGGGAACTGGTTCGCCGGCCAACCGGTGGAAGGGCAATCCTACACACCGACGAGCTGACCTATGCAGTGATCGCTCCCCAAACCGAACCCCGTGTAGCCGGATCAATTTTAGAAAGTTACCGCCGTCTTTCTTCTGCCTTGGTTTCTGCATTACACTTATTAGGTCTTCCAGCAACCGCGGATAAAGAATATCCCCTGCCAGAAGGCAGCCAGCCCAACGCAGCAGTTTGTTTTGAAGTGCCCTCCAATTATGAAATTACCGTGCATGGCAAGAAATTGATTGGAAGCGCACAGGCACGCCGCTATAAAGGTGTCCTTCAGCACGGCTCTTTGCCCTTATACGGCGACTTGACCCGCATCACCCAGGTCTTACGGTTTGACAGCGAAGATGAACGCCGTCAGGCTGCCATCCGTTTGCTGGATCACGCCACAACGGTAGAAACGGTGCTGGGAAAAGTGCTGGATTGGGAAACGGCTGCAAACGCCTTCAAGGCCGCTTTTGAGCAGGTGTTGAATATTGAATTTGTTGAAACTCAACCAGAGCCTGAAGAATTAAGTTGCGCAGAAGAGTTGTTCCTTCAAAAATATGCTCACTCTTCCTGGACTGAGCGAATTTAAAAACAAAATCGATTATTTCACAAAAATCACGTCAGAATACCCCAGACTGCGAAATAATCTGCTGAGATACGCTTCGGCGTTCAACTGGGCCCATTCCAGTATTCCATCGGCTAATGCGGCTTTTTCAATTTCACGCACCGCCGCCTGACGGGCGAGGGTTTCCAGATTGACCTCACCGCGCCTCAGGATTCCCGTTTCTCGGTCATAAACATACGAAAGATCATTATCCAATGTAGTAATAAAAATTTCGGCTGCCGGCAATCGGACATACAGGATGCCATTTTGCACCCACAAATCTTCAGGCATTAATTTCTCCAAATCCACTCCAGCGATCACTTTTCCATGCGCAACAAACAACAGTTTATCCCCAAACAAAAAACCAAACTCATTTTGTCCCGTTTCAGCAGTGATTATTTTTTCCATTGAATATTGGGCAGTTTCCAGACGGGCCAGCGAGCGGATTTCGTAAATAATTGTCACAGGATCGGGCAGAACGGTCGGGGTGGGATTAAAGAACAAAGCCGATTGGGTTGCAATGGCATCCCGCACCTGTTCTACTGGCTGGAGTGCTTGCTGAGTCGTATTTCGAATCACCGAAATCAGGACAATCACCGCCAGCGCAAAAATCAGCGTAAACGAAAGGACAATTGCCAAAACCACTTTAAAAATCGAGCGGATATTCATTTCATCACCCAATCCATACCTCAAAAATCGAATAAACCTTAACTCAGATTATAATCAGGTTACATCCTAGCCGGAGATGATTTCCTGTGGTTGAGCCATTCAGGTTGTGTAAATCTTCAAGGAACGCGATAATCATTTTGGGGATAATATTCTTACTCTGCGTGTCCGCTTGCGGCATTCAACCTCAAAGCACGCCAACACCCACAACAACCGAAACCCCTGCGGCAGACATTACCGCTACACCAACACCAGCACCATTGGGAAGCAGCCAGAACCCGCTTCGCATCGCTTTTCTTCAAGAAGGTGAAATCAACCGGCGCATTGAAATATCTCGCGAAGAAATCCGCGATTACCTCAAAGAATCAACTGGAAATGAGTTTGAGGTAGTGGTGTATGAAAAAGCGGCTGATCTTGTCAACGACTTCAAAAATCAGAAGATCCACATTGGGTGGCTTCAGCCCCTCACTTATCTATATGCCCACGGTCAAGGATGGGTAAAAATAGGTTTACTCACCAATCATTTTGGCACCTTTTATTACGGCAGCCAGTTTCTGGCCAATGTCGAAAGCGGTTATGTCTCCTATTATGACCCTCTGGCTAATCTTAGCACAGCCGATGCTCAAACCGCCCTATCACAACTAAGTGGCAGCCGGCCCTGCTGGGTTGAACCCGGATCAATTTCAGGCTACATCTTACCCTTCGGCATACTTGAACAGTTAGGCATCCAGACCCAAAGCGGTGTCATTGCCCAAACTCACCCCGCTGTGGTTCGTTCTTTATACATCAAAGGCATTTGCGATTTCGGGGTCACTTTTTCCATATCAGGCGACCCCCGCACCTCTGGACAGGTCATCAATGATTTAACCGATGCCCCTCAACGGGTGATCATTCTCTGGCAAACAAACCCCGATATTCCAAACCTGAACTTATCTTACTCGGTATCGGTCAGTGATTCGCTTGTGAAGCAAATCAACGCCGCCTTGATTGAGATGGTTAAAACCTCCGACGGAAAACGCCGACTTACTCAGGCGTTGAATGGATACGATGTTCAAGACCTGCAAGTCGTTGACGATTCGGTTTATGACGCCTTACGCTCGGCAGTGCGCTGGTCTGATGTTAACTTGTCCGATTGGCTTGGCCGCTAAGTCTTTCAATTTTTTTCCGCTGCTGCCCTGGTGGCATGAACCTTGTACTATCCTGATAACGGGTGCATGGGCAGGGCGTGGTAAAATCGCCGCATGGCTAAAAAAATCTTGATGTTGATCCTCCGTTTATTACTATTTAGCAGCGTTGCCGTCATACTGGGCCTGGCAATTCCCAACTTGATTGCGGAATGGTACGCCCGTTCGCGCCAGTTTCAGGTTGAACAGACCCCACCGGCACCGGTAGCCATTGTTTTTGGCGCCGGATTGACACGAGACGGCCAGCCCTCTCCGGTTTTACGCGACCGGGTCGCCACAGCCGTCCAGTTATACTTTGATGGGAAAGTCAAAAAAATTCTGATGAGCGGGGATAACCGCTTTGTAGATTATAACGAACCCGGTGCAATGAAACGCTACGCTATCTCATTGGGCGTTCCGGAAGAAGATATTGTTTTGGATTACGCCGGCCGGCGCACCTACGATACCTGTTACCGGGCCCGCCATATTTTTGGTGTTCGTCAGGCTGTTGTGGTCACCCAGCGCTTTCACCTGCCGCGCGCTATTTTCACCTGCAACAGTTTAGGCGTCGAGGCGGTCGGCAGCATTGCTGACCAGCGGGTTTACAGCCGTTACGCCCATCGTTTCTGGCGCATTCGCGAAATTCCCGCAACAGCCATGGCCTTTGTGGATGTGTTTATAACCCGTCCCTTGCCGGTATTGGGTACACCCGAACCCATCTTCGGTTTATCCGATGAATCTTCTTTCCAGGAGCAGGCTCACCCATGAATCGAGAAGAAGCGCTTGCAATCGTCAAAAAATTCGTCAAAAACCAAAATCTGATTAACCACATGCTGGCAGTTGAGGCAGCCATGCAATTTTACGCCGAGCAGTTGGGTCAGGATGTCGAACTCTGGCGGATAACCGGCTTATTGCATGACTTTGACTGGGAAATCCACCCAACACTGGAAGAACATCCCCAGGCAGGCATACCCATATTACAGGCATACAATGTTCCGGAAGAAATCATCCGCGCCATTCTCAGCCATGCCGACCATACCGGAGTACCGCGTCAAACCCTTATGGAAAAGGCACTCTACGCCTGTGATGAAATCACCGGTTTGATTACCGCAGTAGCGCTTGTGCGGCCTTCCCGCTCGCTTTATGATCTGACCTCTTCATCAGTAAAAAAGAAATGGAAAGATCGCGCCTTTGCTGCCGGAGCAAATCGAGAAGAAATTGCTCGAGGTGCTGAGGAATTTGGCGTGGAATTGTGGCAGCATGTAGACAACGTCATTCTGGCTATGCGAAAAATCGCTCCTGAATTAGGGCTTGAAGGCAACCTCAAGCCGGAATAAACCACTTTCATTGCTCAGGGAGGCTGTTATGAATGGATTAGCGGGGAAAGGCTTTTTTATCTGGAAAATTCAGGATTGTGAGGGAGGAAACCCGCAGGCCATCGCTGAGGCTGCTCAGCAGGCCGGTTTTACCCATGTCCTGATTAAGATCGCCGATGGCGCTTGGCCAGTCAATATCGATCGTAAAACCAACACCGATCTCCTCCCACCAGTAGTACAGGCTATTCGCGAAAAAGGAATTCAGGTTTGGGGCTGGCATTACGTCTATGGCAACGATCCCCTGGGAGAAGCAAATGTTGCCATCCGCCGGATCCAACAATTTCAACTGGATGGGTATGTGATCGATGCGGAGATCGAATACAAACAACCCGGTAAAGAACGGGCTGCCCGGCGTTTCATGGACAGACTGCGTGAAGCCTTGCCCAGCCTCCCTATGGCGCTCTCTTCCTATCGTTTCCCATCGTATCATCCTCAATTGCCATGGAAAATCTTTCTGGAAAATGTGAACTACAACATGCCTCAGGTTTACTGGGAAAAGGCACACAATCCTGAAGCCCAGTCGAGGCGCAGTGTCCGGGAATTCCAGGGGATGACCCCATTCCGCCCGGTAATTCCCACCGGCCCGACTTATAAGACTGGTGGCTGGGCACCCACAGAGCAGGACATCCTCGAATTTCTGAGGACGGCGCAGGCATTGGGACTCACTGGGGTTAACTTCTTCTCCTGGGACGAATGCCGCAAACAGACTCCCACCTTATGGGATGTGATTGCTCACTTTTCCTGGACTCCTCAACCCCCACCGCCAGACATTGTAGAATTATATTTTCAGGCGCTCAATCTGCATGACCCATCACTAATCGTTCGTCTTTACCACCCCGACGCCGTCCATATCACCCCAGCCCGGGTGATTCAGG
>DLXG01000159.1 GCA_003448875.1 Anaerolineaceae bacterium | reverse complement strand
GTCTACCCATTCGGTCTTGAGTTTTGAGATGTGGGACATGTCTACCTTTGATTACGTTAAGCGAATAACCGGTTGATTTTCCATAATGATAACCCCGCTTTGTAAATCGCGAGCGGTGATGGTCAACCTTTTTTGGGAATCCACATAGAAAGCTACTTCAAAACGAGGTGTATCCGGTTCAGCAGGGGGGATGGCTGTCAGAAAGGTGGGGTTTTGTTCATTGACAAAAAAATAATTGCGCTGGTGGAGCTGCCCAGCAGGAATTACCATTAGACGTGCAGACCCTTGAGGGTCAAATATCAATTCGATGTGTTCTTGTAGTGATTCGTCTTCTTTTTGGTTACGAATTTGAAAAATTGCCAGACCGAGTTTCCGTTGACCCTGATGAGTGGCTTTGACCGTCAGACGCGAGACAGGTTGAGAAGTTGGATAGGGCGTGCCGCTGGATACGATTTTGTGAAATGCATATTGACGACTTTTTGAGTCATAGAAGCGAATGGCGTAATCATGGCGAATGTGGTCGAGGATTCCTGTGCCAGCCGCATACAGGGCTGTACCCCGCGCTACTGCATCCAGCGGGCGGTTGATGTGAACAGGGATTGGTCCAAAAAACTCTTGCACGTGCTTCTGAACCGAGGGGATTAGAGCACTTCCGCCAATCATCAGTACGGATTGGATGTCTTCCCGTGTATAACCTCTTTCATAGGCCTGATTGATTACACTGCGGAATAACAGGCTGATTTCATCAAAGAGGTGGTTGCGCTCAAGGATTTCTTCAAATTCCTGCCGGCAGAGGGTGGGCTGGATAGAGTGGTTGCCAGCCAGTACAATCTCTCCGGTTGAGGCTTTCTCACTTTGCGAGAGGTTTTCTTTGAGTTTTTCGCAGGCTGCAAGGATCTGGTTACTGGTTTGCCGGACTGCCGGTTGATCTTCAGAAAGATTGCAGCGCTTAAGCAATTCCTGATAAAGCCACTGGTCAATCCGCATTCCGCCGATATTTTTCCCGGCTTTCCCTAATACGCGACAAAACGGTTGATTCTTACCGGGCGCTTCTTTCTCGATAAGAACCAGCGCAGCGTGCATGGTGCCGCCACCAAAGTCGAATATGAACAATATCGTGCCGGGTTTAACCTGAATGCCGTACCCAATCGCTGCTGCGACTGGTTCGTCAATCAGCAAAGTTTCGGGCAGATGTACTTTCTCAGCCAGCGTGTTCAGCCAGTTGGTGTAATTTTCAAATGCCTCAACCGGCACGCTGAAAGCCACTTTTTTGGGATGAATTGCCTGTTCTTCCTGAAGAAAAGTAAAGAGAGTTGAAAGAAAGTCTTGCGCCGCTTGTATGGGCGTAACGGTGAGATCATCTAGCCGGATTTGAATAGGGCTGCGGTTGAGGATATATTGTTTCATCCAGCGCAGAGTGCGGCGCGAGGCGGCCTGTGATAATTGATGCACTTGCTGACCGATCCAAATGCGGCCTTCAGGCGAGTAATGAATAAGAGATGGAATGATTGGAACAACCTCTGCCTCTTGAAAGATTGCCCGGCTGTACTCTGGCAGGGCAATCAACTCTGCTGCTTGGATATATTCATTCCAGCCAGCGATGAGTGTGTTGGATGTGCCAAAGTCAATCCCAAGACAGGAAAATTCCATCTTGATCAGTGCCGTATGATACTATTCCGCGGAACGGATATCGAGCTGGATGGGAACAAACTGGTGCTCGGCTTCTTCGGTTTTTTGAAAAGAAGCCGATTGAGCGCGACCTTCTCGTAACCAGTTTCGTAGCATGGTGATATTTTCCCGCTGCGAAACCGAAAGTGGCACCTGACGTTTGAGAGCGTAAAGAATATCCTCGGTAGTAAACTCTCGCTGGCCGTCGTTGAAACCGATGTACATGGCGTCAATCACTGCCTGCTCAATTTCTGAGCCAACATATCCGCTCGATGCTTCCGCTAAACGATCGAGGTCGTAATCTTCTGGAAGGCGGGCGCGTTTTCGCAAGTGGACGGTAAAGATTTCGCGGCGTTCTTCAAAGGTTGGAAGATCAAGAAAGAAGATCTCGTCAAAACGGCCGCGGCGCAGCAATTCCGGTGGAAGACTGGAAATATCGTTGGCAGTGGCTACGACAAAACAGGGGGCGGTTTTTTCCTGCATCCAGGTCAGGATTGTGCCAAAGACGCGGGTACTCGTGCCGCTGTCAAGGCCGCCGTGGGCGAGGGCTTTTTCCATTTCGTCAATCCATACCACACATGGAGAAACGGTTTCAGCCAGCTTGAGGGCGCGGCGTGTCCGTTCTTCTGATTCGCCCACCAGACTTCCGAATAAAGAGCCAACATCCAGACGCAACAAAGGTAAACGCCATAATCCGCCAATCATTTTGGCAGTCAGGCTTTTACCTGTACCAGGAATGCCAATCAAGCCAATCCCTTTCGGGGCAGGCAAGCCGTAAGCGCGGGCTTCTTGTGAGAAGGCGCGCTCACGCAGGCGCAGCCAATTCTTTAAAACACCCAGTCCGCCAACATCATCCGGCGTTTCGGTGACGGCAAAAAATTCAAGGGCTTCGCTTTCACGAATGATTTGCTTCTTTTCCTCTGTTACCAGATCAATATCACGGTCATCTAAAATGCCATCCTTGACGATGGATTTGGCAAATACCCGTTGCGCCTGAGAAGCCGTCAGGCCGATGGCCGCCTGAACCAGTTTTTCCTTCCCCAAGGGGGTCAGGTTGACCTTGACACCCGGGGTCTGAATTAGCCGATCGAGGACTTCCTGCAGTTCGGTAAAGGTTGGAAGGGGAAAATCCACCAGTACGGCATCGTCTTTTAATTCGTCTGGGATTTTGGTGGAAAGTGATGTGATCAGGATAGATTTTTTGGAAAATTTCAGGCGCTGGCTGACATTTCGCAATTTGCGTTTGATTTGCGGGTTGTTCCAGATTTCATGAAAGTCCTTAAGGACAAATAGCGCCGGTACGGCCGGGTCAGCCGCTTCGATTTGCTCCAAAGCCGTCAGTGGGTCGCGGGCGGAGGGCGGTGTGCCAGTACCTGTGAGCAATTGAAATCCATCGGCTGCATCCCAACTGAAAAGCCGGCGTTGGGTTTGTTCGCAAACCCGTTGGATTGTGGTCAGCAGGCGTTCTTCCTCTGCGGTAACGAATACCAGTAAGGTAAAACGTGCTCTGAGATATAAATCGAGTTGGTCTTCAACATTCATAGGCTTTGGATATTTCTAACTTTATTTGGTGATTATAACGCATCCTTGCTTTTTCATTGGATTATGACATTTATCAAGCAGAGCAGTGACAGAGAGACGCTGAAAGTCATCAGGCATTTACTATAATTGAGATAGGGGTAATTTTTTTGATTAAGTTTTTCCAATACAATTTTCAAAAGGAGAGGCCAATGTTCAAGACTGACGTGGAACAATTGCGGAGTGCGCACAAATTGCTGGCAGAATTTCGCTATGAGCTACGTCCAGTAGTAAGAGGATACGCAAATCGAACCCTTTATGTCAATATCAGCGAGAATAAAATTGAAAGCAAGCCGGTTGATGAAAAGATGAAACGTACCTTTACCGGCGGCAGAGGGTTTTGCTTATGGCTTTTGTGGAATGCAATCCGGGATGATACCCGTTGGAATGATCCCGAGAATGAGTTGGTGATTGCGGGTGGGCCGATTGGCGGGATTACCGCTTATCCGGGCAGCGGTAAATGCACTGTGGTAACCATTTCGCCTCTGACAAACACGGTAATAGATAGTAACAGCGGTGGTTACTTTGGCCCTTACCTAAAGTTTGCCGGTTGGGACGCGCTTGAAATTCAAGGAAAGGCTCAAAATGACGTCATCATCTATATTGATGGGGATGAGGGCGTTGTTCGTATTGAGGAAGCTCCGCTTGAGCCGGTGGATACTCACCTGATCAACCGAATGTTGACCGAAATGTATGCAGACGACCCGCGCGGTTTGAGGGGGATTTCGGTCATTTCCGCCGGACAGGCAGCCAATTACAACGCCATTTGTGGTTTGAACATCAGTTATTACGATCCGCGCCGGGATGAAGTGCGGATTAAGCAGGCCGCTCGGGGCGGTTGTGGACGCGTGCTGCGCGATAAAAAGATCAAAGCGATTGTTGTCCGTTACAGCCAGATCAGCGGGGATAGTAATGGCGTTGCCAACATGGAACTCATCCGTAAAGCCGGGCAGCGCATCAACCGTGAAATCAGTCTGTTTGATGCTTCCCAGAACGATATGCGCGGGACGGGAACGCCGTATCTGGTTGAGATCATGAATAAGTTTTATTTGCTGCCGGTCAAGAACTTCCGCTTTGGGCACCATGATGAAGCTCACCGCGTTGCGGGAGATGTCTGGAAGCAGAAATTTGACATGCGTGGGCCGGATGGCTGCTGGTACGGCTGCACGATGTCCTGCGCTCATGGGGTTTCACATTACACATTACAAACCGGTCCATATAAAGGCGAAGAGGTCTTTGTAGATGGGCCGGAGTACGAAACGCTGGGAGCGCTGGCTTCGAACCTGTGCATCTTTGATCCGGCGCAGGTATTGGAAATGAATTTTTATGCCGACACCTACGGGATTGACTCGATCTCGCTAGGAAATTCTCTGGCGTTTGCGATGGAGTGTTATGAGCTCGGCATTTTGAACAAGGAAAGGACCGGCGGCTTAGAACTCACCTGGGGGAATTTTGAGGCCGTTATGGAATTAATTCATCAAATGGCACGTGGAGAAGGTTTTGGGGTGGTTGTTGGGCAAGGCGTTCGGGCGATGAAACGAATGTTTTTGGAAAAGTACGGAGCAGACCCCTCAGTGCTAAACGATATCGGGATGGAGATCAAAGGGTTGGAGATTTCGGAGTATCTGTCCAAAGAATCGCTTGCCCAGCAGGGTGGGTATGCGCTGGCTACCAAGGGCCCTCAGCATGATGAGGCATGGCTGATTTTTATGGACATGGTGCATAAACAACTGCCCACTTTTGAAGCCAAAGCCGAAGCACTCCATTACTTCCCAATCTGGCGGACGTGGTTCAGCCTGCACGGATTGTGTAAACTGCCGTGGAACGATATTATTCCCGAAAGCAATAAAACCGCCAAAGAACCCGCAAAAGTACCCGAGCATGTAGAAAATTACTGCTGGCTTTACGAAGGGGTTACGGGTGAAAAGATAGACATTGACGGGATTATCGAACAATCTGAAAAGGTATACAACTTTCAACGCATATTCAATTTGCGGATGGGGTTTGGCACAAGGGAGCATGATTATCCGCCATACCGCGCTATGGGGCCGGTAACTCCCGCAGAATATGAGGACCGCCGTGACTATTACGATGACATACTCAAGAACGAAGTCGGTATAGACCCCAGCGGAATGAGCACTGAACAAAAAATTGCAGAATTGAGAAAATACCGCGAGAAACGCTATGACCAGCTGGTGGATGCGGTGTATCAGCGGCGAGGATGGACCAAAAACGGTATTCCAACGCTGGAAACGATTCGGCGGCTAGGAATTGATTTTCCGGATGTGGTTGCTCTGGTTCAAAAGCACATTCGGGAATGATTTGTTGCCATCACGGTAATATTTCAACCGAGGTGACCAGCAGGGTGTTACAGCCAGCATCAGCCCAACTGCCTCGAAAATCACCCTGCTGGTCATAACGAGAAATTTCCAGAATTTCAATCCCCTGAATACGTACCGTGTCACCTTTACGGATTTGAGTCAACTGGGTGTAAATTTCCTCCGTTGAAGGGACCGTGTGTAGCAAATTGATTGTGCCTTTGGGCCGATTGGATTGGTCTGAATACCAGTAAAAGCGGTGGTTTGAAACCGACGTGCGTACTTTGGCCGGATCAGCAAAATCTCCAGTAGTTACAAGAATATCGTGAGAAAGCAAAGGAAAAGCCCGTTCATTGATTGGTGAAGTGTGACGGACTAAACCTTCAAACACGGTATTATTTTTCGATTCGTAACGAATTTTCCAGGTTTCACCGTTGGTATCCTCAACAGAGGTGAAAGCGGAGTCAATTTTCCATGTGTCAAATTCAGGCACGGTTGTCCATAACAGTGTGATTTCGCCCGTGCTAAAACCCCATAACAGATAACCGACCAGAATAATTCCAATGAACAGGAGAGGGGAACGAATCAGACAACCAAGCGGGAGCAGTAACAACTGGTGGGTGGGGGTTTTGTGGGAATCAGCAGAAGGAGGAAGTGCTGAGGATGATTTATTTTCCATTACGGTTGAATTATAGCAAAAGCCGGGTATAATCAGGCGTTGGAGGTGATGCTCATTACGAAACTGTAATTGATCTGCGGAAAAGACCAGCGCATGGCTTCCCATCTCCGGCAAGTCGGGAGGTGGCGAAGTGACGAGGAGGAAGGTTCCCTGCTGCAAAGCAGGGTTAACCGGTGAAAACAGGGTGATGACCTGGCCGCCGGGAAAATCGAGAGATCAGCGGAAGCCTTCCGGGCAAATGTATTGCCCATCTTTTCCCTAAAAATAAAATGTTGATAAATCTTGCTTAAATCTCTTATCTGTTCTAGATAAAGAGAATTCTTCAAGTATTGAAAGGAGAACCTATGTGCGGCATTGTTGGCTACATCGGAGAACGCAATGCTACTCCGATTGTTCTCAACGGATTAAAGCGGTTGGAGTATCGAGGCTATGATTCGGCGGGAATAGCGGTTTTACAAAATGGAAATATTGAGATCCGCCGTGATGCCGGTAAATTAAGCAAACTGGCCAGTCTTGTGGAAAACCAGCCGGTGGAAGGTAATATCGGCATCGGTCATACGCGCTGGGCAACCCATGGCGAACCCAGCGCGCGGAATGCCCATCCCCACATGGGTAACAGCCGCCAGGTCGTAGTGGTGCATAACGGGATTGTCGAAAACTTCCTTGAACTTCGGGAAGAACTGTTGGCGGAAGGGGTGACCTTTAATTCGGATACGGATACCGAGGTAATCGTTCATCTTATCGAGCGCTTCTTAAGCAGCGGCACCTCATTAGAAGAGGCTACTCGCCAGGCCTTGCGCCACTTGAAAGGTGCGCATGGTGTGGTGGTGATGTCATCACTGGAACCTGACAAGATCATTGCCGCGCGGATTGGCAACGCCGGCGGAGTTGTGATCGGGATTGGAGAAAAAGAGATGTTCGTTGCTTCAGATATTCCTGCCATTCTGGATCATACCCGCCGGATGATCTTCCTGGATTCGCATCAAATGGCGGTTGTAAGCCGTGAGAATGTGCGGGTTATGACTCTGGACGGCAAACCAGTCCAACTGCAAGAGCACCTGATTAGTTGGGATCCGGTGGCGGCCGAAAAAGGGGAATACCGCCATTTTATGCAAAAAGAAATTCACGAGCAGGTGCGTTCACTGACGGATACACTGGCGGGCAGAGTGGATTTCGACGAGGGGGTTATCCGCCTGCCGCAGTTGAATCTTACTCCCCAGCTGGCAAAACGAATCCAAAAAATTATCATCACGGCCTGCGGCACCGCCGCTCACGCTGGCATGGTGGGAAAAGTCCTGATAGAGCACATTGCGCGCATCCCTGTTGAGGTAGACATTGCTTCGGAGTTTCGCTACCGAGATCCAATTGTGGATCAGAACACGGTCGTGCTGGCAATCAGCCAGTCCGGTGAGACAGCCGATACGCTGGCGGCCATGGATGAAGGGAGAAAGCGAG
Source organism: Anaerolineaceae bacterium (assembly GCA_003448875.1). GTDB lineage: Bacteria > Chloroflexota > Anaerolineae > Anaerolineales > Anaerolineaceae > Bellilinea. The sequence continues at coordinate 5,006 of DLXG01000159.1, read as the reverse complement.
GGGCTGTTTTGTGGTCGATCGTCAATGCAATTGGTTCGCAAGCCATGCGCATCGCGGATGGGTACATTTCCATGCAAACCGGACCGGAGATCGGGGTGGCTTCTACAAAAGCTTTTACTGCCCCATTGGTGGATTTGTATATGCTGGCAGTCTTACTGGCCGACCTGCGCGGAGCGTTAGATGTTGTCAGAAGAAAACAGCTGGTCAGTGATTTAAGGTTGATTCCCGATCTGGTTGGGCGCTGTCTTGATCGCGAAAAGGAAATTATTCCGGTTGCACGGGAGATGAAATATATTCGGAATATGCTGTATTTAGGGCGCGGAATTAACATGCCGATTGCGTATGAAGGGGCATTAAAACTCAAGGAAATTTCGTATATTCATGCCGAAGCATACCCGGCTGGCGAGATGAAGCACGGCCCGATTGCGCTAGTGGATCGTGACATGCCAGTATTAGCCATTGCTCCCCAAGACCCATGGTATGAAAAGATGATCAGTCAGATTGAGCAGGCAAAAGCACGTGGTGGCAGCGTGATTGTGGTGGCAACCGAAGGCGATACACGGGTGACTGAACTGGCAGATCATGTATTCTGGGTGCCGCCGACTCCCTGGCTGCTTTCGCCGGTTGTGACTGTGATTCCTCTGCAATTGTTTGCCTATCATATTGCCTCACTAAGAGGATTGGACGTGGATCAACCACGCAATCTGGCAAAGAGTGTCACAGTAGAATAAATCTTCATTTATGTACATTAAAAGTAAGTTGAACGGTCTCCGGTTTAAGTGGGAGACCGTTCTATTTTTTTGAGGCATTGTTGATCCTTATATTACTTTGATGGAGAGCGGGAGACCCATTTATCCAGATCTTCGGGAAAACGGTGATTTCTCATGCTATCGAATAAACGATTTGGGTCATTCTCCACAAGGAACAATTCGCGGTGATTGGAATAGATAAATCCTTCTTTGCGGGCGTGTTCGATTAATTCCACCAATGGAGTGAAATAATTGTTAATATTCAATAATCCCACAACTTTGCGGTGTATGCCAATTTGCGTCCAGGTCAGTGTTTCAAATAATTCATCGAAAGTACCAAAACCTCCGGGGAGGGCGATAAACGCATCGGCTAACTGGCTCATTAAGGCTTTGCGCTGGTGCATGTCCTCAACAAGTCTTAATTCACTGAGTTGATTGTGTATCAATTGTGGTTGAAAAAGAGAATGTGGCACAACTCCAATCACCGTTGCACCGGCTTGTAAGGCGGCATCGGCTAAGGCGCCCATCAAGCCAGTTTTACCCCCTCCATAAATAATTTTTATGTGATTTTTAGCCAGTAATTTACCTAATTGTGCTGCACCATCCAGGTAAGATTGAGCAAGGCTATCGGCAGAGCCGGCGAAAACGCAGATTGAGTTAATTTCTTGGTTGTTCATGTCTGTATTTTAAACGAGATTGGGAAACGGTTGAGGAATTGATTGTATCACCCCTAATGATATGACATTCGTCCTAATTTGACTGTAATATCAGAATTCAGACCAATTTAATATTGTATTAAGAAAACATAATCGGTATAATTTTCTCTAATGAGGTTTTAATCTAATCCAGAGGAGGTGATATTAGTAATTTATTCGGTATGAAGGAAACGTCTAGTGAGTTTATCAACCCAATTTCCCGAAATTTTTAGAAAGGATGGAGAGACAATATGACACGAAGACTACTCAAAGGCTTCCTCATGGTTGTCCTGTTTGTAGTAGTTGGAGTTGTTTTGACGGCCTGTCAACAAGCAACTCCAGAGCCTACGCAACCGCCCGCTCCACCACAACCTACCGCTGTGCCGTGTCCTACGGCAGCGCCCTGCCCGGCAGCACCGGATTTATCCAGTGAAGTGCCTTATTATGCTTTATGGATGAATTCCGGTCATGCAGATGCTTCTGCGCTCGCTTTTCGTTACTGGGATAGTCAAGATCCGGCAGAAATCCCCACGTATTGTGCCAAGTGCCACAGTAGTGCCGGATTTCTGGATTATCTCGGCGCGGATGGCAGTCAGGCTTTCGTAGTGGATAAAGCCGCCCCGACCGATACAGTGATCAACTGTAACACCTGTCATAACCCCACAACTGAATCCCTGACCACGGTGAAGTTCCCATCGGGTGTAGAACTGACGGGGTTAGGACGGGAAGCGGTATGTATGACCTGTCACCAGGGCAATGCTTCGATGGTGCAGGTAGATGAAGCTATTGAAAAAGCCGGTGCGACGGATGAGGATGCCGTTGTCGGAGAACTTGGCTTTATCAATATCCACTACTACGCCGCAGCAGTCAGCCGCTATGGCGCTCAGGTTAAGGGTGGCTACCAGTACCCCGGCAAATCCTACGATGTGCTGTTTGAGCACGTTTCCGGCGTGCAGGTGTGCCAGGATTGCCATGACTCTCATTCATTGGAGTTGAAGACGGAAAGTTGTGTGACCTGTCACCCTGGTGCCAACACGGTTGAAGGGGTAAGGGCAATCCGTATGGCTTCATCCCTGACTGATTACGATGGCGATGGTGATGTAGAAGAAGGTTTAGCGGATGAAATTGCCGGCTTACGGGATATGCTGTATACGGCAATTCAGGCATACGCCAAGGAAGTTGCAGGAACGGCAATTGTGTATGACAAGAATGCCTATCCGTACTTCTTCATTGACACCAATGATAACGGTAGTGTAGATGAAGGCGAGGCGGCGTTCCCCAATAAATATGCTTCCTGGACGCCACGCTTAGAAAAAGCGGCCTTCAACTTCCAGGTGGCCATGAAGGATCCCGGCGGCTATGCTCATGGCGGAAAGTACATCATTCAACTGCTGTACGATTCCATCGAAAGCCTGAACGAAAAATTAGCCACTCCGGTGGATTTGAGTAAGGCTAACCGTGTGGATGCCGGGCACTTCGACGGATCCGCCGAGGCATTCCGTCATTGGGATGCAGAAGGAAAAGTGCCGAATGCATGCGTCAAGTGCCATACCGCTGATGGATTACCGCAATTCCTGGCGGAAGGCGTCAATATTTCGATGGTGCCTTCCAATGGCCTGCGCTGCGAGACATGTCATAATGACCTGACTACCTTCTCTTTGTATCAGGTTGAAACCGTGACCTTCCCCAGCGGCGCTAAGTTGGGATTTGAAAATAGCCCGAATGACAATCTATGCCTCAACTGCCATCAAGGCCGTGAGTCAACCGTGAGCGTCAACCGCGCTATTGCCGGTTTAGAGCCGGATACCCCATCTGATAAATTAACTTTCCGAAACATTCACTACTTTGCGGCCGGGGCAACACTGTTCGGCTCTGAGGCGCAGGGTGTGTATCAGTATTCGGGCAAAGAATATGTTGGCAAGTTCGAACATATTCCGAACTATCAGTCCTGCTCCGACTGTCATGACGCCCACAAACTCACGGTGGAAGTGGGTGCCTGCCGTGCTTGCCATCAGGTAGAGGATGTTACCCAGATTCGTTTAGAAGATCCCAAAGTGGATTACGATGGTGACGGTGATGTGAACGAGGGAATCAAGGGCGAAATTGACACCCTGAGCGAGCTCCTATACCAAGCCATACGGGCTTATGGTAAGGACGTCGCAGGTTCACCGATTGCATATTCGCCAACTGCCTATCCGTACTTCTTTGTGGATACGAACGAGGATGGTGTGGCTTCTCCGGATGAGGCGATCTTCCCCAACCGCTATGTATCCTGGACGCCTCGCCTGTTACAGGCGGCATATAACTACCAGTATGCCAAGAAAGACCCGGGTGGTTATGTGCATAACGGCAAATACATCCTGCAAGTGCTGTATGATTCAATTTTGGATCTAAGCAGTAAGGTTCAGGTCAATACGGCCAATCTCAAGCGCCCATAAGCCCCTCGGATTGATCTACAAGATAACTCAACCCCTGCGACTGCGGGGGTTGAGTTTTTGTGTCATGTATCATTGAATAAATAGGACGAATTTCATGATTTTTCGTGAGTGACGGATGAGAAGAAATTAGAGTTTAATGTATAATTAATTTCGTTTGTAAAGTCCAGACTCTTACTTACTGGTAAGATTTCCCGGCGATACCAAATTTCGGCAAGGAGTAGAGAACCTCATGGCTGAACATGATAGAGTAACTCGAACGCTGTTGTACATGGCAGTTGCTGTGGTTTTGATCGCTATCGGGGTTGTGGCGATGGTTTCTCAGCAAGCAGTGCAGCCAGTAAAGGCGGTATCTTTTCCTGGCGAAAATGCCCAATTACCTAACAACGCTGCCTGCCTTTCGTGTCACATGGTTGAAGGACAGATCAAAGAATTTCCCAATGGCGATTTAATTTCAGTGGTAATTGCTCCTCAGGAATTTGGCATGTCTGCTCATGCTACGTTGAGCTGCCAGGTGTGTCATACCAATATCAGCGGCTACCCGCATCCTGAAAACGTGGCCCAATCCAGCCGGGAGTATACCCTGCAATATCAAAACACCTGCAACCAATGCCATCCCTCGCAGGCTACGGAGTTGATGGATAGTGTTCACACACGAGTGATGGCAGAAGGAAATATCAATGCGCCAATCTGCGCAGATTGCCACAATCCGCATCAGCAGCCAAAAATCACAAAGGATGAACAAGGCCGCCTGACCGCAGCCGAACATGCCCAATCGGCAATGGTGTGCGGTAAATGCCACAGTACGATTTATGATGAGTATTCCAAAAGTGTGCATGGCACAGGTGTGTTGGTAGACAAAAATCCGGATGTGCCTTCCTGTATTGACTGCCATGGGGTTCACAATGTAAGCGGCCCCAGCGGTGGGGCGGCATTTCGCTTGTCTTCTCCGAAGATTTGTGCGGACTGTCACACCAATGAAGAAATTATGTCCAAATATGGGCTTTCTACTCAGGTTCTGCAGACATATATTGCAGATTTTCATGGTACCACAGTGACCTTGTTTGAGAAATTAGACCCGGATCAACAAGTCAACATGCCGGTTTGTTATGATAGCCATGGCGTGC
>DLXG01000167.1 GCA_003448875.1 Anaerolineaceae bacterium | reverse complement strand
TTGTGGTCATTGGCAGCGGCTTGCGTATGCTGCGGTCGTAATCATTTCAACGCCTCGGTCCGGCAGGGAGCATTCAATCCCCTGCCGGACCCGAAAGGAATTTTGCAGGAGGTGAAATGCTCAGCATTCAGGAAGGGTTGCACTTTGACGCTGCGCAGGCTGTGAACGATATCGAACAATTCGTTCGCAGCGAAGTTCACCGCCTGGGGAAACGCGGCGTGGTTTTGGGTTTGAGCGGTGGTCTTGATTCGACCACCTGCGCATTACTATGTGTGCGCGCCCTTGGGCGAGCACATGTACTTACCTACATGCTTCCGGAGCGGGATACGGATGCTCAAAACATGGCCGATGCCGAATTGGTAGCTAAGACCCTGGGTCTGAAAGCGACGCACATCGATATTTCTCCAGTGCTGGCGACGCTGGGTGTATATGACCTGGTTTCCATTGAACAGGCAGGTGACCGACAGCTCATCGAACGTGGTATCCGCTGGATCTGCCGGTTATCGTCCGCCCCGTCCGCCTTCAGCGAGGGGATCGCAATGCTTTATAACAGCCGGGCAAATTTCTGGCTGCGCCTGGCTCGCCAGATCTTCTGGAAACCATTAGGACGCATCCATGCTTTTGCAATAACAAAGGTCCGCCAGCGGATGGTTACGCTGTACTTCTACGCCATGATAAATAACTGCCTGGTGGTAGGGACGACGGACCGGTCGGAGTGGAGCGTTGGCTTCTATGATCCGTATGGCGATGGGGCAAGCGATGTCCAGCTGCTTCGGCATTTATACAAGACCCAAATCCGGGAACTGGCGAAATACCTCGGAGTTCCTGCATGGATCGTGAATAAACCCTCCTCGGGTGATCTGGCTGCCGGACTGCCCAACGAAAGCGCAATTGGGCTGACCTATGAACAATTGGACGCGATTCTATGGGGAATGAACCATGGATTGACTGAGAAAGAAATCGTAGCACAGACCAGCGTTACTCTTTCTGCCATTGCTTCTGTTCAAAAAGCGATTTCGCTAGCGCGTCTGCGCGAGTCTTTGCCATCTATGCTGCCCGTTTTACCTTGATGTATCAGGATGATTAGGCGCTTGCATGAAAAAACCAGTAAATAGAAAACTCCGACTTTTTATCATCTGCTCTCAGCTCCTTGCCCGGGAAGGATTAATCCTTCTAACCCAACAGGATGAGGATTTACAGGTCGTTGGAGATGCAGCAGATGATGCGGCTGGGATTGCTGGCGTTGCAGAACTTCACCCCGATGTGGTGATCGTCGCGGACGGCTGGGGCGGAGAAGAATGCTCGTGCGCTGACATCGTCAAGAAAATAAAGGCAGATCATCCCCAAATCCCAATTCTTGTAATTTCACCTCATGTCGAAAATGCGCGGGTACAAATGGCGTTGGCGGCGGGCGCGACCGGCTATCTCCCGCTGGGGGTCGACATGGATGAACTGGTCCGCGTCCTCTACACGGTCAGTCGGGGAGAGCTGACCCTTCACCCTTCGATGTTACCTGCGATAATCCAACAAGTAGAGGCAGGACAAAGTAAACCGATTTCACCCACCCCGAATGATCTGACGGAGCGTGAACGAGACATCTTATCCGCCCTTTCGCGCGGATTGACAGATCGAGAGATTGCGCAACTCCTGTTTATTAGCGTTCGTACGGTGCAGTCTCACCTCGCCCACATCTATGAAAAGCTCCACGTTCACAGCCGTACCGAGGCTGCCCTGCTTGCCGTGCAGCATGGGCTGGTGTAAGACTTCCCTGATCTAAAAATAGAAACGCCCATATCCGTAATCCTACTGATGCCTGCCATCCGTAGGATTTTTTTTATCGGTAGTTATGCTGGGATGAAATTCAGCAGCCTTACGCTTTTCGGAAGGTCTCGATCCGGCTATCCTGAGATTGTGATTACGGCAGATGCAAACAACCAACCAACGAACCGGGTCGCAGTCTTGGGCGTTTTGGCCGATCTTCATGGCGAGGCTGTTCAATACGATCTAAAGCCGCTGCGCCGGTTGATATTAGCGATCCAACCGGACCTGATTTGCGCTGAAATCCAATGGGTCGATTGGCTGTCCGGCAATTTAGCGGCTGCACCCCGTGCCATTCGCGAAGCAATCGTTCCGCTGTGCCGGCATACGAATATGGTCATCATCCCGGTGGGAGGGTCCGCGCTCAAAGAATTTGGTGTCCCCCCGGCGGATCGTTTCTTGAAGACGCAGGTCATCCGTGCCTTAAATGGCATGCAGCGAATCTCGTGGGCGGTCATCAACCACCCGGCTGCGATCAACTCAGCTGCTTATTCGTTTTGCTGTAATCTGACCTGCGCCGCGGAATTGAACCTGGGTGGACAAACGGCCAAAAAAGTTTGGCAGGAGGCAAATGACACAATTTTCAAAAACATTCTTGAAACGCTCACTCGTGATCCAGGAAGGCGGGTGCTGGTCACCGTAGACTGCCGCAGGCGGCAATGGCTGATGAAACAGCTTGCTCAAACGCCGCAGGTGGATTTGGTCCACTACAACGAGCTTTAGCACCTGAATCAGACATACGCAGCTACAAATTTGAACGCCTTCCATCGTATTTCAAACCATTTACGTTTTTTGAAAGGAGAAAAATCATGTATTGGACCATCATCATTCTCAGCATCCTGCTCGGCATCTCACCCCTCGTGCTGGGGTTCAGTAGCAGCGTCGCCGCTTTGTGGACCAGCCTGATTGTGGGTGTCGCACTGTTGGTCACCGGTATCGGCAAGTGGTATAAGGCCGCCTTTGTCCTGGGCGTCTGGGTGTTTATCTCCCCGTTTATTTTAGGCTTCAGCGCAATCCCAGGCGCGCTTTGGACCTCACTGGTGATCGGCGCCATCATCGCGGTCTGGACTGGGATCAAGTGGTTCGGCTCGAAGTCACCTCAATCCGTAGGTGCCCACTAGACAATCCCCCCTGGACGCCATAGCGGAAATCGACATCCTGATAATGGATCTTCGAGAATGCTCCCGAGTTTACGGGCTGTGGCTTACAAGTACGGTGACTGAAAGAACAAGTGAATAGGGGCCCGGTTTCGAAAGAGACCAACCGCTTGAGTAGACCGGGCCCTGTCTGATCTGGATGAATGCAATTTGAGAAAGAGGAAAAAAGATGCGAGACTCAGCCCAAACGATTAACACGACCTTCAAACCCATTGCCAATTTGTTGGCACAGTCAGGACCGCAATTAATCCAAAACAAGCCCTTGCGGAAAATGATCGTCAAGCGTTTGAAGAAGCAGATGTTTGAAG
>DLXG01000122.1 GCA_003448875.1 Anaerolineaceae bacterium | reverse complement strand
AAAGGTCAGTGTGCTGGCGCCCGACCGCAACTGGTCGGCCTCCGGGCACGTCAAAACACTGCACCGCCCCTTGCGGGTCAAAGAAGTTCAATTAGCCGATGGCACCCCGGCGCTGGCCAGCGACGGCGCACCCTCCGATTGTGTGGCGCTGGCAGTGCTGGGCATTCTGCCCGAGCCGATTGATCTGGTCGTTTCCGGCATCAACCCCAACGCCAACGTCGGGCATGATGTGACCTACTCCGGCACGGTCACCGCCGCGATGGAGGGTGCCATCTGGGGGCTGCCTTCGCTGGCATTCTCGCTCGACCGTAACGAGGAAAACAACCACACCCTGCATTATGAAACGGCGGCAGCGGTGGCCGCCCGGCTGGTACCCATGGTGATCCAGAACGGCCTGCCGCCACACGTGCTGCTGAATGTCAACATACCCAATCAGCCCCTCTCCGCCCTGCGCGGCTGGATGGTCACCCGGCTCGGCCTGCGCATCTACCGCGATGAACTGATCCGCCGTGAAGACCCGCGCGGCAAACCCTACTACTGGATCGGCGGGGACGAGCCGACCGGCCTGCCGGAAGAAGGTACCGATATTGGCGCATTAGCCGGTAATTATGTTTCGGTAACGCCCGTGCAGTTAGACCTGACTGCTTATCAGGCATTGGACGGTCTGCGCGGCTGGCAGTTTCCGGATTTGAATAGTCATAAGGAAAGCTCCAATCCCCCATGAGTTAACCTGTTCACAGGAAAACCCCCAATCAATTCTCACTTGTCAGGCGATTGCTTTTTGTTATACTAGATTCAGACTGATTTCGGGTTAATCCCTGAGCGTCAAGCGGCACTTCATTCACACCTTACCAACCCCTGTAAAGGAGAATTTGAACATGCAAAACACCGTACGCGACTGGATGAACGATCTGGTAGTCTTCGTTGATCCGGAAAGTCCGGTGCTGGACGCGCTCAGCACCATGCGCCGGCGCTACATCAATAGTTTGATTGTCAAAAAGACCGCCGAAAGCCCTGATTACGGCATTGTGACCTCCATTGACATCTGCGATAAGATTGTGGCTCAGGGCAAAGACCCTTCCAAAGTCAAAGTCAAAGAGATCATGAGTTCGCCGCTCATCACGATTTCGCCTGAGATGACCATTGCTGACTGTGCCCGCGTGATGAAAGAGAAACGCATCCATCACCTGCCGGTAGCGGATGAACACGGGACGGTGATCGGCATGATTTCAGCCAATGACTTTCTGGTGATTGCCGAAACGATGGGGCGCGGGGACGGGGAGCGGCTGCTGTCGTAGAAGGCGTTTCTACCTCGCTGATCTTCAAATCATCACAACCACTTTGGGCGCATTGGGTATAATTACCCCAATGCGCCGCTTTTTTCTCTTAACAACCTTTTTGTGTTTCCTGCTTCTGGCAGCCGGCGGAGTATTCCTTTCGGCTCAAACCGTGCAGGCTCAGGCCGGCAGCGGAGGAAATTGGACGGGGCTGCTCAACGCTCCCCGCTTTGCCAACCCCTTGCAGGCCGGCACAACCGCGCCTGTCATCCAGCCGGTCATCACCGCCACCCCCAACCCGGATGGCTCGCTCATCCACGAAGTCCAAAGCGGACAATCGCTGTGGAGCATTGCCACGGCTTACGGGGTCAGCATTGCCCAGATCCAGCAATTGAACAACCTTGACCAGAACGCGGTTTTGCTGCCCGGCCAGAAGTTGATCCTGCGCCCGGCGTTTACGCCGACCGTTTCACCCACGCCCAGCCTGACGCCAATCCCGCCGACCCGCACGCCATCCCTGACCCCCACGCCGGTCACACCCACGCTCACTTACACGCCCGCGCCCACCTTCACCGAAACGCCGGCCCCGCTGATTAAGATTGACTGGCAGCCCCCAGCCTGGTTCAATCAAACCACCTTCGGGTTGGGGCTGATTCTCATCAGCGGCGCCGGGCTGGTGTTTGTCCTCTTTTCTGCCTTCCGCAGAAAATAAATCAAATCGAAAAGTCTTCGCCGCGCCAGATGCCGTCTGCCGGCGGATGCACCAGCGGCGGGTTGACCAGCACCCGCTCGTCATCTTTGCCAATTGGCTTGCCGTTGCCGCCGCTGGCTTCCAGGGCATGGCTGTGCAGTTGGCGTTCCAGCGCATCCAGGCGCGCCATGACCGAGGCCAGCGACTTGCCGATCGCATCCGGCAGTTGATCGTGATGCAGGTCGGGGCCGCCTTCCACCGGCTTGCTGCGCACCACCACCTGACCCGGCACACCCACCACCACCGAATTGGGCGGGACGGAGTGAATCACCACCGCGTTGGCGCCTACCCGGCTGCCGCGCCCCACTGTGATGTTGCCCAGCACCTTGGCGCCCGCGCCGATCACCACATCATCTTCGATGGTCGGATGGCGTTTGCCCTTTTCCAGACTGACACCGCCCAGCGTAACCCCGTGGTAGAGGGTTACATTGTTGCCGATCTCGGCCGTCTCACCGATCACTACCCCCATGCCGTGATCAATGAACAGGCGTCTGCCAATCCTGGCGCCGGGGTGAATTTCAATACCGGTCAGAAAGCGGTTGATGTGCGAAAGCCAGCGCGCCAGCAGTTTGAAGTTGCGCTTCCACAAAAAGTGGGCCACGCGGTGCAGCCAGAGCGCGTGAATGCCGGGGTAGGCCAGCAGGATCTCCAGCGGGCTGCGCGCGGCCGGGTCTCGCTCCAGCGCACTGCGGATGTCGTTTTGCATGGTCTTAATCCAGTTGAACATGCTCTTTTCCTTTCCGCCCTCAATCCGCCAGATCGGCGAACAGGGCCGTGCTTAGGTAACGCTCTCCAAAGGATGGGATAATCACCACAATCAATTTGCCCTCGTTTTCCGGGCGGCGGGCAACCTGCAAGGCGGCCCAGGTGGCCGCACCGGACGAAATGCCCACCAGCAGCCCTTCGCAGGCCGCCATCTGGCGCGCCGTGCGGAAGGCATCTTCGTTCTTGACGCGGATCACCTCATCGTAAATCTGGGTGTTCAACACGTCCGGGATAAAGCCGGCCCCAATGCCCTGAATCGGGTGCGGGCCTTTCTGCCCGCCGGAAAGCACCGGCGAGGCGTCCGGCTCAACCGCAATGGCTTTGAAAGAGGGCTTGCGGGCTTTGATCACCTCACTGACGCCGGTAATCGTCCCGCCGGTGCCGACCCCGGCTACCAGAATATCCACCTGACCGTCCGTATCGCGCCAGATCTCTTCGGCGGTGGTGCGGCGGTGAATTTCGGGATTGGCCGGGTTTTTGAACTGCTGGGGGATGAAGTAGCGCGGATCGCTGGCGGCCAGTTCTTCGGCTTTGCGGATGGCGCCGGCCATGCCCTCACTGCCCGGCGTGAGAATCAACTCCGCGCCGTAGGCGCGCAGCAACATGCGGCGTTCTTTGCTCATCGTCTCGGGCATGACCAGCGTGCATTTGTAGCCGCGCGCCGCGCAGACGAACGCCAGCGCGATGCCGGTGTTGCCGCTGGTAGGCTCAAGGATGATGGTGTCTTTGTTGATCAGGCCGGCTTTCTCGGCGGCGGTGATCATGGCAACGCCGATGCGGTCTTTGACGCTGTGGGCCGGGTTGTAGAATTCCAGTTTGGCAACCACCGTAGCCACTGCGCCTTCGGTAATGCGGTTGAGGCGCACGAGCGGGGTATTTCCGATCAGTTCGGTGACATCATTGGCGATTTTCATGGTGATCTCCTGAATGGTTGTGATGTTGAGTTGATCTGTTTTGAAAATAAAAGCCAGCAGAACAACAAAAAAGACAGCGGAGCAATCCGCACACATGAACAAGCGATCATGCGGGACTGACTGCCACTGTCTGATTCTGCTGGCGAACGTTGTTTTTGTTTCGTCTCAGGCAGCGGCTATCATCAGCCCCGCCTCAGACACACGCAAGTAAACATCGTATAACTCCAAATATTTATCAATTTCATCTTAATTATCGTTCATCATTATAGAACGGTTTGCGGTTTTGTCAAGACCATTTTTGCGAATCGGATGATACACCTCGTTTCAGGGCAACTCCGGCCTGAGGCTTTCCATGTTCAGACCGCAGCGGAAGATACGGTATAATGGGGAGGGTGAGGCATTTTAGTTTCCGGCGTGGCTCAATGCCCGTTTTAGGATACTTCTGGCTCACTAATTTTTTAATGTGGATCATTTTATCAAGGTTACACGAAGGGGATGGGGAATGAATCCATACCGAAACCAGTACAAATGGTCAAATGTATTTACGATGATCCACAATCTTGGATTAGACCCGAAAATTTGCCAGGAGAATTTTCATGATCGGTTCGTGGTGATCACCGGAGCAACATCGGGGATTGGATACGCCGCGGCAAGAAAATACGCTTCTCATGGAGCGGACTTGTTACTGATTAATCGCAATGAAAAGAAATCGCAGGAAACCTGCCAGGAACTGCAACGTGAGTTTGATATAAAGTGCTCGTATTTCGTTGCCGATTTCTCAAAACTCTCGGATATCCATTCGGCGGCAAAATATTTAGCCACCCTGGAAAGAAATATTGACGTGCTCATCCACAATGCCGGTATCTATCTGACCAATAGAACGGTTACGGAAGATCGCCTCGAAGCGGTATTCGTGGTAAATTACCTCAGTACGTTCATCCTGAATTACTACCTGTTGGAAAAACTCAAAACTCAAGAGAGGGGGCGAATCCTCTTTGTTAATTCCGAGGCCTATCGTTTTGCCGTCGCCGGGCTCGATTTCGATGATTTATTCTGGGAGAAACGACGCTATTCCGGCCTGAAAAGTTACGGCGCGGCAAAACTGGCCCAACTGCTTTCGATGATCGTATTTAATGAACATCTTGAGGGCAGCGCCATCACGATCAATGCCATGCACCCGGGCAATGTAAAGACGAATAGCGGTCATAATAATGGGTGGCTTTACAAAATGCTCAAAAGCATATTGATTGATCCATTTGCCCGTCCAATCGAAATCGCCTCCGAAGCGCTTTACTATCTGGGGGTTTCACCGGAAGTGGAGAACGTATCGGGGAAATTTTTTAACCTCACCACCCCGGAAGAACCTGCCCCACCGGCATTGGACAAACACGCTGCGATGAGGTTGTGGGAAGTCAGCCTGCATCTGGGAGGACTTGATGAAAAATAATCACAAAAAGGTCGTCATTGTAGGGGGTGGAATGGCAGGCTTAACCGCAGCCGCATATCTGGCCCGGGAAAAATTTGATGTTTTACTGGTCGAAAAAAACGACAGGGTTGGCGGGCTGGTGAGCACTTTTGAAAGTAACGGCTTCTATTTCGATACCGGGCCGCGGGCTTTTATCAATTCCGGCATTATCAAGCCCATGTTGGGAAATCTGGGTATTCAATGGGAATTCCTTGAGAATAGGATTGCTATTGGAATTGAAGATCACCTCATCCGCATTCGCTCTATGGATGACTTAAGGGAATATCAACACATGCTGGTTGATCTTTACCCTGAAAATAAGGCGGAAATTGATCAAATCATCGCGGTTATTTCGCAAATTTCTGAATACACCCGCGTGCTCTACGAATTTGATAATCCGAATTTCACCGACCTTACCAGAAATAAAGCGTATATCTTCAAGAAACTGATTCCGTGGACATTCAAGTTTTTACACGCGTTAAGAAAACTCAATCAATATAACCTGCCAATGGAGGATTTCCTCCAGCGTTTGACCAGCAATCCGTCTCTGATTGATATCATCATCCAACACTTTTTTAGAAAAACACCAACTCATTTTGCTTTGGGTTATTTTTACGTTTATCTTGATTATTTCTATCCCAAGGGCGGGACCGGCTCGTTGAGCAGCATCTTGAAAGAAAAAGTCATCGAGTGGGGCGGCAAGATCGAACTGAACAAGAAAATTATCGAAGTCAAGCCGTCTCAGTCCATAGCAGTGACTTCAGATGGACAGGCATATCCCTATGATGACCTGATCTGGGCGGCGGACTTAAAAACCCTCTACCGCAGTCTGAATCTGGCGGGTTTCGACGCCGACACGACGGCTAAAATCAAAATCGAATCCGAGCGCATCCTGTCTTCCAGAGGCGCTGAGTCCGTCTTAATTCTCTACGCTGGCGTGAACCGCCCGCCTTCATACTTCCGGCAAAATGGAGGGGAGCATTTGTTTTACACACCCTCCAGACAGGGGCTTGGCGAGACAAACCATGCAGAAAGAATTCGCCTCATCGAAGACTTCAATCAAAAATCCAGAGATGAAATTTTTGAATGGCTGGAAAGATATCTGCAATTGAATACCTACGAAATTTCCATACCGGCATTACGAGATCCAACCCTTGCGCCGGACGGGAAAACCGGATTGATGGTAAGCTGTCTTTTTGATTATCACCTGCTGGAATTGGTTGAAAAAGCCGGCTGGTACGATGAATTCAAGGAAGTTTGCGAAAGCACCGTCATCCGGATTCTTTCGCAATCGCTTTACAAAGGCCTCGATCAGGATGTCCTTTTCAGGTTTTCCTCCACCCCGTTGACCATTCAGAAAATATCCGGCAGTTCGGAGGGCGCAATTACCGGCTGGTCGTTTGAAATGCCCCCGCCCGTCCCCCACACATTGAAAGATATTCCCAGATCGGTGCTGACCCCCATCCCCAACGTGTATCAGGCGGGGCAATGGGTGTATTCGCCGGCCGGTGTGCCAATTGCCATACTGACCGGCTGGTACGCCTCTCAAAACATTCTCAAAAAGGCCAGGAAAAAGGCAGGCTGATCTTGCCGGATGAACCGCTGACCTTGCAGGGCAGGCATGTGATTCTCTGTTAAGCAGCTCCGGGTTTCAGTCGTCAGCGTTTAAGTCATTGAGGAAATACGATATGATTGCAAAAATCGTCCTGTTGGTTTTTATCTTTTTAGAGTTGTCCAATGTGTTGGCTTTGTATTTTGCGCCGGGAACGAAAAGGGCTAATGCGGTAGGTGTGTTTTCGGCATGGGAAAAGTCCAAACAAATCCCGGAAGTTCACGATTTTATCCGTTACCTTGTGTACTGGGTGGCTGGTGCAAAATTAATCTTTCTTCTGCTTCTTGTTGTCATCCTCCTGTTTGGAGATATCTCCCTCCAGCGATACAGTTTGCTTGCTCTTGCGGTGGGGACTGTCTCCTTTTACTGGCGCATGTTCCCCCTGATCCGCTCTATGGATCGGCACGGCCAGATTGAGCCTCCGAACTACTCGGCCAGATTGGGAGTGATGATTCTGGCTTTGATCATTTTGTTTTTGGCGGGCGTTTTTGTGTAATTCGACCGGCGGGAAGAGCACGCCGTTATTCTGGTGATGAGGATTTCACTTTACCATCCCCTCATCCAGTAGCCCCATCTCTTTCAGGAACAGGTCAACGGCCTTAGGGTCAAAATGCCTGCCTTTCTGCTCGAACAGGTAAGCCAGCGCCCTTTCCTTTGACCAGGCCGGGCGGTAAGGGCGGTCGGAGGTGAGGGCATCCCACACGTCTACCACGGCGAAGATGCGCGCCGCCAGCGGAATCTGCTCACCTTTCAGTCCGAGCGGGTAGCCCGTCCCGTCCCATTTTTCGTGGTGGCAGTAGGGAATATCCAGCGCCGGACGCAGGTATTCAATGGGCGAGAGCATTTCGTAGGCATACAACGGGTGACGGCGCATGATGACCCATTCCTCATCCGTCAGCGGGCCGGGTTTGAGCAGAATCGCATCGGGGATGCCCAGTTTGCCGATATCATGCAGCAACGCGCCGCGCCGCACGTGAATGAGCATTTCCTCGCTCAGGCCGGCCTTGCGGCAGAGGTCAACGGCCAGTTCGACCACGCGTTGAGTGTGTCCCTCGGTTTCTTTATCGCGCAGGTCAATCGCGCGTGTCCAGCCTTCGATGGTGGCATCGTAGGCTTGCATCAGATCACGGTTGGAACGCTGGGCTTCTTCGTACAGGCGGGCGTTTTCAATGGCGATGGCCGCCTGACCGGCCAGCATGGTCAGGAAACTCCGCCAATCGGGGTTATCCGGCGGGTTGACGCGGAAGTACAGTTCGATCACACCCTGCGGACTGGTTTTCGTGACCAAAGGAACAGAAAGCAGGGTGCGGAAGCCCGAATTGCTCAATTCTTGGATGAAATTACCCAAAACCGGCGGCAGACAGTTGCACGCCTCGCATAAATCACAGCGGGAAACCTGCCCAAGGTGCTGTAAACTCTTGCCGGACAGGCTTTCGGTGTAATGAAAGCGCATTCCGAGCGGAAAGTTCAATCCGCTGCCCCCAGCGGCGGTATAGGTCAGGCTTTCGTCGCGCGGGTCATACAGCAGAACCGCCATCGCATCCAGATTCAACTGGCTGCGCATCTGCTGAATCAGCACCTGCAGAGTGTTATCCAGTTCAAGGTTGGAACTGATCGCATCGTCAATCAGACGCAGAGCCTCTAACTGGTGTAACTGGCGCTCGATGCGCTCAGCCGCCTGTTTGCGCTCGGTGATGTCTTCGACGGCAACAATCACCCGTTCCAGCGTATCCTCATAACCTTCCAGCGCGTTCCAGTGCAGGTTGATGAAAATACAGCGGCCGTTTGGCAGAATATCGGCCGTTTCGCGTTGAAAGTGGGCCTTGCCGTCGGCAATTTCCCGCAATTCGATAATGAAGTGTTGCCAGACAGACTCGAAGTCCAGCATCTCCCCCAGCGAACCCGGCGGATTATTTTCGCTGACCCCATACAACCGCAGGGCGGCGCGGTTGAACGAGCGGATGTACGATTGATCGAGAAAGTCCTTCACCACCTCAGGATGCTGCAAGAGATACGCCTCTACATCATTGACACCGCTTTGCTTCAACGCCAGCAGGCCGCGCTTGACTTCGGAGAAATCCTGTTCCAGCATGGCTACCGGTGAGTCCATGAACAGCGAGCGGAAACGTTCCTCGCTGGTGCGCAGGGCGTCGTGTTCCTGCTCCAGCCGGGCACGGTGATAGGCATCCGCCAGCGCATACGGCAGCCGCGCCAGGTAGTGATCGGTTTTGGGAATGTAATCCTGCACACCCAGACGCAGGGCCTGCAGGGCAATCATCTCATCCCCCTGTCCGGTCACCAGCACAATCGGAATCGCCAGACGGCGCACCTCACGTATTTCTTTTATCAGTTCCAGCGCATTCAGACCGCCGGGCAGTTGATAATCCACCAGCAGGACATCCGGCTCATTCAATTGATTCTGTCCGCTCAAAGCGTCCAAAACTTGCCGGGCGGTGTTGACCACTTCAAGGGTAATGTATGGGGCGTTCTTTTCGAGGTAGCGGCGGGTCAGGTCAATATCAGCCGGGTGATGCTCAGCATACAGCACCCGCAGCGGGCGGTTGTAACGGCTGACCTGCTGACGATGATGCTGAAGGGCAGCCTCCAGCACCAGCGGCAGCCGTTCCAGATAATCGCTGCTTTTGATGATGTAATCATCCGCTCCGGATTTCAGCGCGGCGATCACGGTCTCTTCATCTCCGCTGCCGGTGACCATGACCACGGCTACCGGCAGGTTGAGGCTGCGCAGTTTGA
>DLXG01000224.1 GCA_003448875.1 Anaerolineaceae bacterium | reverse complement strand
GTGTAAAAATACGAGCCGCTGGTCAAGCCGGGCGGGCTGCTGGTGGTCAATTCCTCGATTATCGACCGTACGCCCGAACGCAAAGATATTCAGGTGGTGCTGGTACCAGCCAACGACATTGCCGAGCAGCTGGGCGACCGGCGCATGGCCAATATGGTCATGCTGGGGGCTTTCCTTGCCAATTTATCGGTGCTAAGTATTGAAGCGGTTGAGAAAGCCCTGCAGGAACACCTGCCGGAGCGCCACCACAAACTGCTGCCCAAAAACTATCAGGCCTTGCGCGAAGGGGCGCGCTATCTGGCAGAAAAAGTTTAGGAAAAGAAGCCCTCCCTGAATTCTCAGGGAGGGTATTTTTTTAATTTACGGGACAAACCCGATAAAGATGCCCTCGCTCAGGCGGGTGAGGCGGGTGCCGTCGCGCTGTACGCGCCAAACCTCACCGGTGTATTCGAAGCGCGAAAAGGTCTGAATCAGGATGGTGTCCTCATCAACCCAGCCCATGACATGCGGAGCATTCGCCGGGTCGTTGAACAGTACCTGAGGGGCGAGGCTGCCATCCACCGGCGCCAGCAGCACCTGACCGGCTTCGTCATCCGGATTGTTGCGCCCGCAGGCGTAGGCCACCCATTGATCCGATGGGGAAAACTGACCATCGCCGCAGACTGTCAGACCGGCGGTAGGTGGCAGCACCACCTCCACACCGCTGCCCAGCCGGCGAATGCGCACGCCATTGCCCGTGAGGGATGCAAGGCGCAGGTCATGCGAGATTGAGTCGAGGTCGAGGCCCAGTTGTTCCTCATCGCTGACCAGCACGGTGACCGACCCGCTGGCCGGATCGTAGAGGCGCATGCCGTTAAAGTTGCCGTAAAGGATGTAACCGCCGATACCGGTCGGCTGGGTGGCGTACAGCAGTTTGCCATCCGGCAGCCAGCGGTAGGGCCGGAAGAGCAGCCAGCGGTCACGGTTTTCTTCCGGTCGGATCTCATCAATCTTGCGGGCATTGCTGCCATCCAGATTGGCGATCCACAGTTCGGATGAGGGGGCTTCGCTTCCCCAGAACTCATAAGCCCAGGCGATCTGGCTACCATCGGGACTGACTCGGGCGCTGATCGAGCTTTCGGAGCGGATGAAATCGAGCGTACGCCGGCCGGCGCTGGTGATGAGGGTGACGGTGCCGTCCTCAAAGCGCGAGTAAGCCAGTCCATCGCGAAAAACGCTGGTGTTGTACGAGCCGACTCCGTCAATGCCGCTGATGTCGGCCTCAAAACCCAGCGGATTGCCGTTGAAATCCAGCGCGATAAAGCGATTATCCCGCAGGACGATGAACCCACGGTACAGCGCGGCGGGGGTGAGTTCGGCGGTTGGCAGCGCGACTGTCAGGGTGGGGAGAGGCGCTTCGGTGGTCGGCGGGCTGTGAGGGATAGAGGTGGCTGCGGCTGCCTCGCTGGTCAATTGAGCATAGACGGTGGCAAAGGCATCGGGGGTCGGCTGGCTGCCCTCCGGCAGACTGCCCTGACAGGCCGTAATAACCAATAGACCGGCCAAAACCACCAGCCAGAGGATCATTTGTGATACGAGTTTTGCTTTCATCGGACACCTCTCCAAATTATTCTATAAAGGACGCTGCCTGATCAATTTGATTATACATCGGCGGGCCGGGTCAACACGAGGGCTGGCGGTTAAACTTGCAATTCAAAACAAATTATGATATGATTTTTTCACCACAGCCGAAAATCTCTCCATGGGAGTGATTTTCTTTCATTTAAGCCTCGTCAGAGGGCGTGTGGGGGAAGCCCGCAAATCACCAATCGCATTGAAAAAGGATTGAAAACATGCCAACCTCATTCCTGACCAGAGAGGGTTTTGAGAAGTTACAGGAGGAACTGGAGTACCTGCGAACACAGCGCCGGCAGGAAATTGCCCAGCGGCTGCACGAAGCCATGGAAGGGGGCGAGCTGATTGAAAACGCGGAATACGAAGCCGCTAAAAATGAACAGGCTTTCGTCGAGGGGCGTATTAAGGAATTGGAGATCCTGCTGGCAACAGCCCGCATCGTGGATGAGATTCCGGCGGCCGATACGGTTCAGGTCGGCTGCCGGGTGACCATTCAGGAAGAGGGCAGTGACACGCAGGAAACCTACAATATAGTAGGCGCAGCCGAAGCCGATCCCAGCGAAGGCAAGATCTCGAATGAGTCGCCGCTGGGTAAGGCGCTGCTCAATCATAAGCCGGGCGATAAGGTGCAGGTGGATGCCCCGGCGGGTTCGTTCTGGGTGACCATCATCAAGGTGGAATAACCCGGGGGTCGGTTAACCGCCCCGCCCGCTGAACAAGCCGGCGGGGCTTTTTTGTGAGATTAAACAGAGAAAAGAAGGAAATTTAACCAATGGAATTATCTGATCTGGAAAAAATCCGTGTGGAAAAACTGCTCAAACTGCGTCAGCAGGGCATTGAGCCATACCCCACCCGCGCTCATCCCACCCATACCGCCGCACAAGCCATTCAAGAGTTTGAAGCCATGAAACAGAATGCCCAAAACGGCGGTGACTTATTGCCAGTGCGGGCCACCCTGGCGGGGCGTATTCGCTCGATTCGCACGATGGGTAAGATCACCTTCGCGCATATCGAAGACGGCAGCGGGCGGATTCAGCTGTTCCTGCGGGTCAACGAACTTGGGGAAGCACAACTGGAGTTCTTCAACGAGTATTTTGATTTAGGCGATTTTATCGAGGCCGAAGGTGTGCTGTTCCGCACCCGCACCGGTGAAATTACGCTGCATGTGTTTGCCTTTCGGATGCTGGCAAAGGCTATCTCACCCCTGCCGGCTGCCAAAGACGAGGTGGTGGATGGACAGGTGGTGCGCCATGCGGCGCTGACTGACCCCGAAACGCGCTACCGCCAGCGCTATGCCGATCTGGCAGTTAACCCGGAAGTGCGCGACGTATTCCGCAAGCGCGCCGCCATCGTGCGCGCCATCCGCGAATTTCTGGATGCGCGCGGATTTCTGGAGGTGGAAACCCCCATCCTGCAGCCCATTTACGGTGGTGCAGCAGCACGGCCGTTCATTACACACCACAATCAACTCAAACAAGACCTCTACCTGCGCATCTCGTTTGAACTGTACCTGAAGCGGCTGCTGGTTGGCGGACTGGAACGGGTTTATGAAATCGGGCGCGATTTTCGCAACGAGGGCGTCAGTTTCAAGCATAACCCTGAATTTACTCAACTGGAGTACTACTGGGCCTACGCCGATTATGAAAAGGTCATGTCGTTGACGGAAGAGATGCTGGCTTACATCTGCGATACGGTTCTGGGGACGCGGGTCATCCAGTTTGACGGCCATACTATTGACCTCAATCCGCCGTGGCGGCGTTTATCTTTGCGGCAGGGGTTGATCGAGGCGGTTGGGATTGATATTACCGAATATCCAACCACCGAATCGCTGGCGGCGGCCATGCGCGCCCGCAACCTTCCGGTCAAGCCGGATGCCCCGCGCGGCAAGTTGATAGACGGCCTGCTGGGGGATTATCTCGAACCGAACCTGATTCAACCGACTTTTCTGTATGACTACCCGCGCGATATTTCGCCGCTGGCTAAAAACAAACCGGGCGATCCCAGCACGGTGGAGCGCTTTGAGGGGTTCATCGGCGGAATGGAATTGTGCAACGCCTTTACCGAGTTGAACGATCCGCTGGAGCAGGAAAAACGCTTTTTGGAAATGGGGCGTGCCTACGAGGAAGAAGACGAGGAACGTCACCCAATGGACGAGGATTACCTGCGCGCCATGTCCTACGGGATGCCGCCCAACGGCGGCTTTGGCATGGGCATTGACCGGCTGGTGATGCTATTGACCGATCGGCGCACCATCCGCGAGGTGATTCTGTTCCCGCATCTGCGCGAACGGGAAGAGGACTAAAAAAAGAAAACATACAAAAAAACAGGGCTGCCAATGGCAAGCCCTGTTTTTGTTTGATGCGGGTTCGGTTTAGCGGCGTCCCAGACCGTTGAGGATCAGACCAACACCGAGCAAGGCCAGGCCGAAGTTGATCAGCAGCAGGCTGGTGGTGCCAAACGGTTTGGGCTGGCTCAAATCTCCGCCGGTGACCGGGATGAGCAGCGAGGTGTTACTGCCGGAAGGCGGCGCCAGTGTAGCGGGCGGTTGTTGATCGCGCTCTTCATCTCGCCCTGAACTGGTGGGCTGCGGGGTGGTCACCACGGTCTCGGTGATTTCTGGCGTGGGGCTGCCGGGATCGTCCGTCCCAACCGGGGTTACGGTCTTGGTAGGCGGGGTTTGGGTGTCGGTGGGTTTCTCGGTCGGTGTCACCGTTTTGGTTGGCTGCTCGGTGGGTGTCGGTGATGGTGTCTCGGTTATCACCGGGGTTTCGGTTGGGGTGTCGGTCGGCGTGGGCGACGGCGTCTCGGTCACCACCGGGGTTTCGGTTGGGGTGTCGGTCGGCGTGGGCGAAGGCGTCTCGGTCACCACCGGCGTTTCGGTTGGGGTATCCGTTGGTTCAGGTGTGGTAGTTGGTTCGTCTGTTGGGGTGGGCGAAGGCGTCTCGGTCACCACCGGGGTTTCGGTTTGGGTTTCGGTTGGCTCTTCGGTGGGTTCTTCGCAGGCGTCCGAGGACATGCTTACCGAGCCGCCTGTATAGGTCACCGTCACAGTAACGCCATCTACACTCGAAACGAAGAAACTGTCACTGCCGTTGGCCGGTACGGTGCCGCTGCCGCTCTCACCGTTGCTGGAGGACCAGTTGTAATCAATTTCAAAACTGTTGAGGTTTTCTACATCCCACAGCTGACCGCCATCCGTGCAGAAGTAAGAAAGATCTAGGTCTTGAAAGGGTGTTGCCGTCGGTGTAACCGGGGTAGCGGTAGGTGTGACCGGTGTGGCTGTGGGTGTGAGCGGTGTAGCAGTGGGTGTTACGGGTGTAGAGGTAGGCAGTGTGCACTGGCCAATGCTGCATTGATCGCTCCATAATTCCCCATTATTATTACCGGGGTGGCCGGGCCGCTGATAGGCTTTGAACTTATAATTACCGGCCGAACCGTTCGGGTTGGTCTTGGGGTCGTAAGTCAGATAAGTGCAGGCGTTTTTCTTTAAAGCCGGAATAGTACCGCTGGCGACCACGACGCCGAATTTGGGGTTGCCGCTGGCCGCCCAGTACACTTCGTACGTGGTGGTACCTGCCATGTCGCTACCGGTGTTGCATACTTTGGCTTTTACGACTTCACAATTGCCGGTGCAGCCCGGTTTGAAGGTAAGCGAACTTTTATCCCATTCGGGTGCAACCGTTGCGCTGACCGGCTGCGGGAACAATCCAAGCAGCAATCCCACAATCAGCAGGATGCTGCCAAGAGAGAATGTCAATCTGGATAATGAACGATATGAATTTGTGTTGTGTCTCATCGATACTGCCCTCCCAAAGGCTATCTATAGTGATGTAATTAAAAAACCAGCCATTGTTAGAGTGGCCGGTTTCGCTACTGGCTCCACGTATGCCCCTCTCCCGCAGAGAGAAGCGACCAAGTTAAGGCATACGCTTCAACGCCTCCAACATTTTGGATTCACTGCCTCTTCAGGCCGGTTTCGCTCTGGCTCCCTGCACATCGTTCCTCCCTGCGAGGTCAAGCGACCAGTTTCCTCTGTGCAGATCAATGCCGCCTTCAGGCGTGAACCTTCTGTTCTAGTTTGTTATTTGTATTATAAAAGGGAATGGTATGTTGATCAATAGGAAAATTGTAAGAAAATCTTATAATTTTTATAGAATTCTGGTGGATAAATAGTCATTATTTTTATCAATATAAT
>DLXG01000136.1 GCA_003448875.1 Anaerolineaceae bacterium | reverse complement strand
GGGCTTATCAATTGCTTGGTTTGCTGGCAGAAATTGACATGCAGCGTTTGGACTGGCGTCAGGCATTGCGTTTTTACGAACAGATGCGCTCTCTTCAACCAAACGACCCGGCTTTACGTACCCGTATTGTGGTGCTGAATTTCCAGCTGGGTCAGGATAAGACGGCCTATCTGGAAGTAGATAACTTCATCGGCATTCTGGAGGGAATGCGGCAGCATGAAGCCGCGATTCAATTTGTCAAAGGCATTCTGTTCGAATTGCCGGATAAGTTTGAACTGCACCGCCGCTTGGCTGATTTATACAGGCGAAACCAGCAAATCTCCGAAGCCATAGCCGAACTGGACGCGCTGGCAGAAAAATACGCAGAGGCAGGCGATTACGAAGCATCCATTCGCACCGTTCAGGAAATCATCCGCCTCAACCCGCCCAACCGGCAGGAATATGAAGCGGTGCTGGAAAAACTGCGCAGAAGCAGCGGTTAACAGGGATTAATCTGGTCGTCTGCCAAGCGAGGCGGCATACACCACAAATAAGGCCTCGCCATCCAGCTCAAGCGCTGAGTTTAGTGCATCATCATAATAGGCGGCTATGGCACACACCCCGCAGCCAAGACCTTCGGCTGCCAGATATAGATTCTGGCAAACGTGGCCGGCATCCAGTAACAGGTAGCGGTAACCGCGTTCAGGATAACGCCAGAACATGCGTTCGGCAACGGCAACCCAGAAAAATGTAACAGCGCTGGTGGCTACCTGCTGTTGATTGGAACAGGCCTGGGTGAGTTTTTGATTGATCCCCTCATCGTGATTCAATCCCAAGAGGGCATGTTCAAGGGCAATGTAACGATAAACACCCGGCTGTAATCCCTCGACCCGGTTGATCAGTAAGTACGTTTCAAAAGCATGACGTGCGCCCGCCGATGGCACGGTGCGCAGGGTAACCGGGCGATTGGTCACTTCTTTGACGCCTTGGGTAAACCACAACAGAGCCGAGAGTTCGTTCAATGTGAGGGGTTCGGGGCTGTAGCGCCGCAAGGTAGCGCGTTTTGTCATCACCTCCCACAGAGAAGCCGGCGGCAACATCAGCTGGGCCGGTTCAACCAGATGAATTAATTCGGCGGCGGGGTCGTAGGGAAGTTCAAGGGGCGGCTGCGGTTCGCCGCGGCTTTGCGGTGATTGAGGCACAAAGCCCATTCTGGTATTCTGCCAGAAAGTCTTTCCAATTGATTCGGTCATGATTATCCTCCAATTCTGATTTGGTGAGGGGTGAAATTAACCTATGCGTGTTCCAAAGATGTGACGGGCACGCCGCATGAAACTGTTCCAGATGAAGAATAATTCGGGGGCGCGCTGCACCCACAGCACTGCGGCATAAGCCATTGCGCCGAGGGCAACGGTGCTGAGGACAATCAAACTGTTGCTCAGCGGTGGATGATATTGCAGCCACAGACTCACCAGCAGCAGCATGGCGCTCCCACCCACCAGCGCGAATCTCGTCCCTTCCATCAATTTATTGCCTTCCAGCCCTTTAAGGCGGCGGCTCAGCAAAAATAGCAATAAACTACACTCCAAAAAAGTTGCCAGTGAGTTAGCCAGCGCCAGCCCTCCGTGCGGCATCCAGCCCAAACGCTCAAACAGGCGCGGGAAGGTCAGGCTGAAAAGGATATTGAGGGTCATCGCACCGGCAGTTACGCTGACCGGTGTGCGGGTATCGTGCAGGGCGTAAAAAGCCCTCACAATAATTTCCAGCAGACAATGAAACACCAGTCCCAGCGCGTACCAGAGCAGTGCCCACCCGACCATTTCGGTGGAGCGGGGGGTAAACTCACCGCCTTCATACAGCCAGCGCACCAGCGGGATGCGCACCGCAATCAGCCCTAGCGCGGCTGGCACAGCCAGTAATAATACACCCCGCAGGCTGGCGGTGAGTGATGCGCGCATTTCATCCAGTTTTCCCAGTGCGGCCTGAGCTGAAAAAGTGGGCATGGCAGCAATCGCCACCGATTGGGCGATGGCGGCTTGAGGCATTAACATCAATGTAAAGGCAAGGGTCAGGGAAGAAACGCTGCCCTCCGGCAGACTCAGCCCGATGATGGTATTGACGATGAAGTTGATCTGAACGACGGCAACCCCCAGCACGCGCGGCCCCATCAGACGAGCCACTTCCCGAACTTCGGCCATGCGGATGCCGAGCGTGGGGGTGTACTGACCATTCAGGCGGATTAATTGGGGAATCTGCACACCCAGATGCAATAGCGACCCGATCAGCGCGCCGACTGCCAGCCGGTAAATGCCCCATTGATCCGGCAGAAGCAGCACGCCGCCGATTTGACCCAGTGAGTACATTGCCGGGGCAATGGCCGGTAGCCAGAACTTTTGATGGGCGTTGAGGATCCCCATCACCAGCCCGGATAAACCAAAGATGATGACGGTAGGCAACAACCAGCGCAGAAGGATGATGGTGGTCTGTTCCTGACCGATGGAAAGATCTGGAGCAAGGATGAATAAACCCTGTCTCACCACCTGCGGCGCAAATAGGAATACGATCACGGCGATCAGCGTCAGTAAAATCAACAGCAGGTTAGCCACCGCCGAAGCCAGTTTCCAGGCGGTCTGACGTTGTTCACGGGCAAGCAAGCCGGTAAAGGTGGGGATAAAGGCCGAACCTAAGGCCCCGCTGGCCATCAGGTTGAAGAGCATTTCGGTCACCCGGTTGGCGGCGTTGAACGAATCCAGATCGGCACTGGTGCCAAACGCGCGGTAGATGAGAATAGTGCGAACCAGTCCCAGCAGCTGGGTCAGCACAAAGGCAGCCATGACGGTGCCGGCGGCCCGGGCAATCTGCCGGACAGCCGGGCGGGGCGGTGAAGAATCGGGAGCGTTGGACATCTTTTCAATTATACTTTCAACCCGAAGGCAGGTGGGTTTATGCAGGCTCAGCAGGGTTTGGGATATAATTCCCCCAGCAATCAAACTGTATTCTAAGGATGCTCTATGAATTTTGAGAAGATTTGTATTTTAGGTCTGGGATATATTGGCCTGCCGACGGCCAGTACTTTTGCCACACATGGGTTGAGAGTGGTGGGAGTGGATGTCAACCCGCAAATTGTCAACGGTCTGCAAAACGGACATTTGCACCTTTACGAACCCGGGTTGAGAACACTGGTGCAGGCAGCCCTGCGTTCCGGCAATCTGACCGTCAGCCAGCAGCCCCAACCAGCAGATGCCTTTATCATTGCTGTTCCGACGCCGTTTTACGAGGACAAACGAGCGGATATGCGCGCCGTCCGGTCAGCCAGTGAGGCAATTGTCCCGTATTTGCGTAAGGGCAATCTGGTTATCCTCGAATCAACCTCGCCGCCGATGACCACCGTCAATCTGGTGGCGCCGATTTTGGAAAAAAGCGGCTTGAAGGCCGGGCAGGATTTTTACCTCGCTTATTCCCCTGAACGGGTCTTGCCCGGTCAGATTTTACGTGAGTTAATCGAGAATGCGCGCATCATTGGCGGTGTCAACCCCGAATCGGCCCAGGCCGGGCGGGATTTGTATTCCATCTTTGTGCGCGGTGAGATCATCCTGACGGATGCCACCACCGCCGAAATGGTCAAGCTAATGGAAAATACCTATCGCGATGTGAACATCGCAATTGCCAATGAGTTTTCCCGACTGGCCGACCGCTTTGGGGTGGATGTGTGGGAGGCAATTCGCCTTGCCAATCGTCATCCGCGCGTCAATATCCTTTCTCCCGGCCCGGGTGTGGGCGGGCATTGCATCAGTGTGGATCCGTGGTTTCTAGTAGAGGCGGCCCCCGATTTGACACCGCTCATCCGGACGGCGCGCAAGGTGAACGATGACCAGCCGGCTTTTGTGGTGCAACTGGTGCAGCGGATTTTTGGCGATCTGAACAGACGCCAGATTGCTGCACTCGGATTGGCTTACAAACCCAACGTGGATGATTTGCGCGAGAGTCCCGCCGTCGAAGTGGTGCATTTATTACAATCGGCCGGTGCGCAGGTGCGTGCTTATGAACCTTACAAGACCGATTATTCCTTCAACGGCGTAGCCAATACCGACTCACTGCAAGCCGCCGTTGAAGGGGCGGAATTGCTGCTTTTACTGGTAGCCCATGACCAGTTCAAAGCCCTGGATCCTCATAAGGTCAGGCAAATGACGGGAGCGCGGGTGGTGCTGGATGCCGTCAACGGCTGGAAGGCCCACGAGTGGCAGCAAGCCGGTTTTGAAGTCTACCGCTTAGGGGTGGGCAGGACTGCATGAGCCGAAAATTGCGCGTTGTTTCTATTTTTGGCACCCGACCGGAGGCGGTCAAAATGGCGCCGGTGGTGCAGGCATTGGCAAAGACGCCCGAAATCGAGTCGCGGGTGATTGTCACAGCCCAGCATCGCCAGATGCTGGATCAGGTTTTGGACTTATTCGCTATTCAACCCGATTACGACCTCAATCTGATGCAGCCCAATCAAAGCCTGTCGCAGTTGACGGCGGCTATTTTCACCCATCTTGACCCGGTACTGCGCGAACTTCAACCGGACTGGATGCTGGTACAGGGTGATACGACAACCGTCATGGCAGCAGCACTGCTGGGATATTACCAGCGAATTAAGGTGGGGCATGTCGAAGCCGGATTGCGTTCCGGTGACCGCTGGCAGCCCTTCCCGGAGGAAGTCAACCGCCGGGTAGCCAGTGTGGTGGCAGATTTACACCTTGCCCCCACCCTCCACAGTCGCGAAAACCTGCTTAGAGAGGGTGTTGAGGATTGGCGGATTGTCGTGACCGGTAATCCGGTCATTGATGCGTTGAACGAGATTGTCCGCCGTCCGATCCCCGAAGAAGCCCGCCAGATTCTCGACCAGTACGGCATTGGGGCGGGGGGCAGGCAGCTGGTGCTGGTCACGGCCCATCGGCGCGAGAACTTCGGTGAGCCGCTGGAAGCGATTTGCCGGGCCTTGAAGTGGCTGGCAGAGCGTTACAGCAACGAAATTCAGATCATCTATCCCGTCCACTTGAATCCCAATGTTCAGCAGCCGGTTTACCGTCTGCTGAGCGGTGTGCCGAATATTGCTCTGCTGCCGCCGCTGGAATACCTGACGATGGTGCATCTGTTGCAGGCTGCCCGGCTGGTGCTGACCGATTCGGGCGGCATTCAAGAAGAAGCCACCGGTTTGGGGAAACCCACACTGGTGCTGCGCAATACCACCGAACGCCCCGAAGGGGTGGAGGCAGGGGTATTGAAGCTGGTCGGCTGGGATACGGAGCGGATTATCCGTGAAACCAGCCGCTTGCTGGAAGATGAGACTGCGTATCGCGCCATGGTGAGGGCCGAGAATCCTTTTGGAGATGGGCATGCCGCCGAACGAATTGTATCGGCCCTGTTGAATTTTAAAGAGCCGGGAGGGCGATGAACGGCGGCAGCCTTTGCCTGCTCCCCCAGATTCATGCGCTGGCAGGGCCGGCTTCTTTTTCGGCCCGTTTCAAAGCCGGAATGGCAAGGCTGGGGGTTGAAGTTCACCACGACCCGCTGCGCAGCGATACCCGCGCTATCCTGATCATCGCCGGAACGCGCCACATTCAGCCCATCCTGCAAGCGCGCCGGCGGGGGGTGCGCGTGGTACAGCGTTTGAACGGCATCAACTGGATTCACCGCTACCGCAAGACCGGCTGGCGTCATTTTTTGCGGGCTGAGGCGGGCAACCTGCTGCTGGCGTTTACGCGCCGCTTTTTAGCCGATTCTGTGGTATATCAGAGCCGGTTTGCGCGGGCATGGTGGGAGAGGGAGTATGGAAAAACCCCGGTGGAGAATACCGTTATCTGGAATGGGGTTGACCTAACCGAGTTTTCACCGGATGGGGATGAGTGCCCACCGCCGGAGCGGGTGAGAATACAGGTGGTAGAAGGTCATTTGAAGGGGGGATTCGAAATCGGGCTTGAAATTGCCACAGGGTTTGCGGCTGCGCTTCAGAAGCGCGTGAACTTACCGCTAGAATTGGTGATCACCGGAGATGTTCATCAAACCGATATGCAGCGTTTGGCGCAACATAATCCCAAATTGAATATCATCTGGACGGGTGTCGTTGCGCCGAAACAAATCCCAGCCTTGAACCGGCAGGCGCACCTGTTTTTATCCACCGATTTGCACGCTACCTGCCCGAACTCGGTGATCGAAGCGCTGGCCTGCGGTACACCGGTGGCTGCCTTTGCTACCGGCGCTTTACCCGAACTGGTGATGGGAGATAGCGGGCGGGTGGTGGAATACGGCAACGATCCCTGGCGGGCCGAATTGCCCCGCTTTGATCCGCTGGCAGAAGCAGTCATGGAGATGCTTGAGGATCAGGGGAGATTTCGCCGGTCGGCCCGGCAGGTTGCCGAAGAGCATTTTGATCTGGGAAAAATGTGTACTGCCTATCGGCAGGTGCTTTTACAATCGTAATCATCCCATTGGTTGACTGATTATATGATTTTTGTTCTTGAAAAAATTTGAAAGGGAGTTATGATATTAATTAGGATATTCTCATCCAAATACTCGTGTTACGAAAGGGTGCTGTTATGGCTACTTCTGCACGTTCACAAAATGTGATCGGTATCAATGATCCTCCGGCTGCCCAGGCGTTGTTTGGCAGCCCGCAATGGGCCTGGCTGTGGCTGATTGCCCGTGTGTACGTCGGCTATACGTGGTTGACCTCAGGATGGGGAAAACTTTCCAACCCGGCCTGGGTTCAAACTGGTGAGGCCTTGAAAGGGTTCTGGGAACGGGCCGTACTGGTTCCTGAACCACCGGCTCGCCCGGCCATTGCCTTTGACTGGTACAGGGCTTTCATTCAGTCGTTATTGGATGCCGGTGCTTACACCTGGTTTGCCAAACTGGTCGTTGCCGGCGAGATTCTGGTGGGAATTGCCCTGATCTTAGGGCTGTTTACGGGCATCGCTGCCTTTATTGGGGGCTTTATGAATTGGAATTTTATGATGGCCGGTACTGCCAGCATCAATCCGGTGCTGTTTACTCTTTCTATTTTCCTCATCCTGGCCTGGAAAAATGCCGGCTGGTGGGGGCTTGACCGTTTTGTCTTGCCAATGCTGGGCACACCCTGGCAGCCGGGTCGAATTTTCTCGAAAAACGAGTCAGATATATAAATTGCCTTGACAATAAGTCGGATTAACAGCGGATAGTAGCAAGGAAATATCCGCTGTTTTTTTATAAATCTCGTAATAACAGGTTCTGTGTGCCGCGGGCAATTTCCCACGGGTAGACGATGTACGCATCGGTGATGGCGGCGTAGTAATCCGGGCGGGCGGTGCCAAACAGATTGCGGTACGGGTTGAAATGCAGGACACAAGTGTACGGGATGCCTGCCGCCGCAGTGATGCGGTTTTTGACCGCTGTAATGGTTCTGCCAGAACCCCAAACATCATCAACGACCAGAATGCGCCTGCCGCGCAGCAAGTTGTTTTCCGGAAATTGCAGAAATTTTGGCCATGCCAGCCAGCGTGTCTTTTCTTTATCGTGTTCCTGTTCCATCTCGGCGGGAAAATCCACCGAGGCGGTCAGAATGATGCTTAATTTCAGGGCTTCAGCCAGCATTCCGCCGGGAATAATTCCGCCATGGGTGATCATCACCATGGCGTCAAATTCCACTTCAAATTGGGGGATAAGATGATCAATCAGTTTATCAACGTCGTTCCAGGTCAACACTTCACGGCGCATGAAAAGAAATCCTTCGGCAGGTTTGGCGAGATTTATTGATTAAAAATAAATTATAGCAGGTTATTGGCTCAAATAGGCCTGCCACGTGCAAACTCGATTGCGCCCGTTTTGTTTGGCAAGGTATAAGGCCCGGTCAGCGCGGTGGAATAAATCATCAATGTTCTGGCAATCCTCATCCATCTGCGCCACTCCCAGACTGATCGTAATCTGGATGGCGGTGGGGCCAATGTAGGTGGTGCATTCCTCGGCTGACTTTCGCAGCCGTTCGGCGACCTCGACTGCGTTTCTGGCATTGGTCTCAGGCAGCAGAATCACAAATTCCTCGCCCCCGTAACG
>DLXG01000024.1 GCA_003448875.1 Anaerolineaceae bacterium | reverse complement strand
ACCTGCCTCGCTAGCAAGGTCAGGTTCGCCAGTCCAGCCGGGTGAGATTTGCACCCACCGCAGGATCGGGGAGCATCCCGCCCATCTTTGGCGGCTGGTTTGTTTGGAGGATCACCATGTCGCTTGTCAAGGTGCTGTTTCAGGCGGATGGGACTCGAACCCATCATCACGCACCTGCCGCCTGAATGGAGGGAAAGAAGTGAGCCAACACCGCTAAACAAAAACCCTGCCGGGGTCGTAGCAGGGTTCTGTTCTCTCGTGGTATACTTCCTCACGAGGCGAGCAGCGCACTCTGCTTGCCTCAACCGTGAGCGTGCTACCCACACGGCTCACGGAACGCCCCGGTCGGGCGCACAACGCCCGGCGGGGCGTTGTGTTTGCGGGTGCGTCTCGGTTGAGGCAGTTCGTTCTTGGTTTGAAAAGGTGCTAGGGATAGTATAGCATTAATCATCAACGGTTGTCAATACCGTTGATGATTTAGCGATAAAAAAAACGGCTTTCATAGCCGTTTTTCGCATTACCTTTCGCATTACATAGTTAATAGTCCCGTCTTAGGCTTATAGGGAGTGCCATCTGGATTAAACAATATCCGCCCGGGTTTGCCATGTTTTCGGTAGATCTCTACGCAATACGCTACATCTGCTTCATCTATAAGCGTTTTGTTTCCTTTGATCCCAATTTGCCTAATGTAACCAGCCTTTACCCATTTCCAAAGTGTCTGAGGCAAAACCTTATATTGTCTTGCTGCCTCACTAATCCAAATAGGCTTCCCTTTCAAATGGGCGTGCATCTGATACTCCGGCAAATCCTCTTTGCGGAGACCCTTTTCCTGAATGGCTTCAACTCGCACTTCATCTTCGCTCACGACCATTTCTCCAGCCACAACTCCTGCCCTGATTTTACCTTTCTCAATCAAGGCACGCAAGCGGGCTTCCTCCATCCCGTACTTACGGGCGGCTTCGGCAACCGGCAGAAATGTGGGGAGTGTAACCATACCTGACCTTCCTGCTGAATACACAAAACGCCCCCAGGGATCCATCGGGTGCGTTAAGGGGGACAGACAGGGATGGAATCCCTGTGGAAGTGAGCGTGCAGGGGCTCGAACCCTGAACCAATGGCTTAAAAGGCCACTGCTCTACCATTGAGCTACACGCCCGCGCCCAACATTTTATCACGCCCTTGAATCTTCGTCAACAAATTTTGCCGAAAATCATACCCTTTCAGGAAATCCATCCTTTCCCCTTATGGTAAAATAATTTATCCGAATCCCTCTCCCATTACGGGACGGATTTTTTGCATCCCTGGAGAAAAATATGACACCTGTTCTGGAACTGCGCGGAATCACCAAACGCTTCCCCGGTGTACTGGCCAACGATCATATTGACCTCACCCTCGAACAGGGAACAATTCACGCCTTGTTGGGGGAAAACGGTGCCGGTAAAACAACTCTGATGAATATTCTCTACGGGCTTTACAAACCCGATGAGGGAGAAATCTTTGTCAACGGCGAACCGTTTCGGGTTCAATCCCCTTCCGATGCCATTGCGCGCGGCATCGGCATGGTGCATCAGCATTTCATGCTCATCCCGGTTTTTACCGTCACCGAAAATGTCATGCTGGGGGAAGAAAGCCTTAAACCGGGTGGCTTTCTGGATCGAGAGGCAGCCGCCAGGCGCATTCGTGAAATTTCAACCCAATACGGACTGGAAGTAAACCCCGATAGTTATATCAAAGACCTGCCGGTTGGTGTTCAGCAGCGAGTTGAAATCATTAAGTTGTTATACCGTAACGCCAACATTCTCATCTTCGACGAACCTACCGCCGTGCTCACCCCTCAGGAAGCAGATGAGCTCTTCGAAATCATGCGTTCGCTGACGGCGCAAGGCAAGTCCATCATCTTTATTACCCACAAATTACGTGAGGTGCTGGAAGTCGCCGACATCATTACCGTTATCCGCCGCGGCAAAGTGATTGGCCCCGTCACGCCTGCTGAAGCCGATCAAAGCAAACTGGCGGCCATGATGGTCGGACGAGAAGTAAAACTTGAATTGGAAAAAGAACCCGCCAGGCCGAAAGAGGCCATCCTCAAAGTAGAAAACCTGATCGTTACGGATGAAACCCATCAGGTCGCGGTGGATGATGTCTCATTTGAAGTCCATGAAGGTGAAATTCTCGGCATCGCCGGTGTGCAGGGCAACGGACAAACCGAATTGGTTGAAGCCGTCACGGGAATGCGGGATGTAGAGGATGGTAAAGTCTTCCTTATGGGCAAAGATGTCACCCATGCGGTACCGCGCAAATTTACCGAAGCCGGTACCGCTCACATTCCGGAAGACCGCCAGCGGGATGGGCTGGTCTTACCTTTCCCGGTGATGGAAAACTTAATGTTGTGTACCTATTATCTGCCTCCCTTTGCCAGGCGCGCGATTATCCAATGGGACTATGTGATGCTAAACGCCACCCGGCTGGTGCAGGAATACGACATCCGCACCCCTTCCATTTTTACCGCAGCCGGCTC
The DNA here is from genome assembly GCA_003448875.1 of Anaerolineaceae bacterium. Classification (GTDB taxonomy): domain Bacteria; phylum Chloroflexota; class Anaerolineae; order Anaerolineales; family Anaerolineaceae; genus Bellilinea. Next base: position 4,217 of record DLXG01000024.1, on the reverse strand, counting down.
CCTTTCGGGAGGCAACCAGCAGAAAGTCATCGTAGCCCGCGAACTCTCCCGTCCAATTCACCTGCTGGTCGCTGCTCAACCAACGCGCGGCTTGGATGTTGGTTCAATCGAGTACATCCACTCGCAAATCCTCAAGCGGCGCGATGAAGGGGTGGCGGTTTTACTGGTATCAACCGAACTGGATGAGATCATGCAGCTTTCTGATCGGATCGCCGTAATGTATCGCGGCAAAATCACCGCCACGGTTTCTGCTGAGGAAGCCACCAAAGAACTGATCGGGCTTCTCATGGCGGGGACTCCATTAGAAGATGCCCGACAGCAGATCCAGAAAAAAGCCACACAATCTGAAAAGATCGGGGGTGCGAATTGACCACCAATTCCGAACAACCCAAAAAACCCGGTGTTGGACAGATTTTTCTAGAAGAGTTAAATAATCGCTTCAAACCACCCGAGAAAGAAAAGAAAAGAGGACGGGTTGGTCAGACGATCGCGATCCCGCTTCTGGCCGTTTTCACCGGCCTGATCATTGGTGGTATTTTCATCATTCTGACCACCGAACAGGTATATGCGGCTTTCGGCCAGTCCTTTGGGGCCGGTCTTGCTGCTGCGTGGGAGGCAGTATCGAAAGCCTATTCCGGTTTGTTTACGGGTGCCTTTGGCGACCCTGCCCGCATGATCGCCGCCCTGCAGTCGGGTGACGAGTTACAGATCCGGCGGGCTTTCAACCCAATTCTCGAGAGCCTGGTTACCTCCACCCCGTATATCTTTGCCGGTCTGGCTGTTGCGCTGGGCTTCCGTGCCGGTGTGTTCAACATCGGGGCTGAGGGACAAATCTTCATTGGAGCTCTTACCGCCACTTTTGTAGGTTATTCTATTACCGGCCTGCCCGCCATCATTCATGTCCCATTGGCTTTGCTGGCAGGCGCAGCCGGCGGTGCAATGTGGGGCTTTATTCCCGGCTGGTTAAAAGCCAAAACCGGCGGCCATGAAGTGATCAACACCATTATGATGAATTACATCGCCTTCCGGTTGAGCGATTTCTTGCTGACCGGACCGATGAAGCGCCCCGGCTCGTTTAACCCCGTCAGCCCTGAAATTCTACCGAGTGCCTGGCTGCCGCGTTTCTTCCCCGACCCCATCCGTTTTCATCTGGGGTTTTTTATTGCGCTTGGAATTGCCTATTTAGTCTACTGGTATCTGTTCAAAACCACGTGGGGATTTGAACTTCGTACGGTAGGAACCAACCCCAACGCTGCCAAGTACGCCGGCATGAATGTAACCCGGAATATTGTTTTGGCAATGAGTCTCTCCGGTGCGCTGGCCGGTCTGGCCGGGGCCAACGAAGTTCTCGGTGTGAACCGCAACCTTGCCATGGCTTTTTCTTCCGGCTATGGTTTCGACAGCATTGCTCTGGCACTTTTGGGCAATAATCACCCGCTTGGAGTGGTACTGGCTTCCCTGTTATTTGGTACCTTGCGGAGCGGGGCTACGCGTATGCAATTAACCGCCGGTATTCCTAACGACATCATCTCCATCTTACAGGCCGTTATCCTCGCCTTCATTGCTGCCCCGGCTATTATCCGCACCATTTACCGCCTGCGCAAGCCAACGGTTGAAGAAGCAGGCGTCACCATTCGCGGGTGGGGAGGTTAATCGAATATGGCATCAACCACCAACAGTCAAATGTTCCATAAAACCTTCGTTCGCGAATCTCCCGTCCGTCAGCGGGTCATGGGTGCATTCTTTTTGTTGCTTGCCCTCTCAATCTGGTTCTTCTTTGCTCGTTCGGTGGATGGAAGCGCCATTGCCAGTTTTGGCCTGAGTACCTTTCAAGCCAAGACCCAACTGGATCCTTGGAACCTGCCCGCCCTCAACACTCTTTATGTGCTGGCCATCGTATGCGCCATTTTAGGCGGCATTCAATTATCGCGTGGTTTCAAAAAATACACCAATGCTGTTTTAGCGGTAGTCGTGGGTATTTTTGTGTTTGGCTTTCTGGTTTGGGCTACTGCCGGCAAATCACTCAATCTGGTTGGTCTGTTCAACACCACCCTCAGTAAAGCGGTACCTATCACGCTGGGAGCCCTCTCCGGCATCCTGTGTGAACGCTCAGGGGTGGTCAATATTGCCATCGAGGGCATGATGTTGAGTGGAGCGATGGTTTCGGCGCTGGTTGGCAGCCTTACCCAAAGCGCATGGCTTGGTTTGTTTGCGGCGGTGTTGACCGGTGCGCTGCTGGCTTATGTACACGGTATCTTTTCTATAAAATACAAGACCAATCAAATTATTTCCGGTACGGTGATTAATATTTTCGCAACCGGTTTGACTTCCTACATCTCGGCAAAATTTATGCAGGTCTATCCGGCTTTGAATAATCCACCCACCTTTGGGGCAATTGCCATCCCCCTGCTGGCGGATATTCCGGTGATTGGCGAAATTTTCTTCGTCAACAACCTGTTCGTCTTTGCCATGTTTATCTTCATCATCATCTTGCAAATTGCCCTCTTCCAGACCCGCTGGGGGTTGCGCGTCCGCGCCGTTGGTGAGCACCCCAAAGCCGCCGATACGCTGGGCATTGATGTCTTCAAAACACGTTACACCTCCGTCATTCTGGGTGGCATGATGGCCGGTTTTGCTGGCGCCTACTTCACTCTCGGTTCTGCCGGTCGTTTTGACGAGGTAATGACTGCCGGTCGCGGTTTTATCGGTCTGGCAGCCATGATCTTCGGTAACTGGATCCCCACCGGCGGGCGTGCTGCAGGGTTGCTGTTCGGCTTTGCAGATGGTCTCGCCTCCCGCATGGCAATCCTCGGCATCGCCATACCCTCTCAATTCCTGCTCATGCTGCCGTACATCGCAACCATGATCGTGCTGGCTGGCGTGATCGGCAAGGGTCATGTCCCGGCAGCCGACGGCATCCCGTACGAGAAAGAATAAAACAGAAACAAATACCCCTATCGTTTTTTTCAGGGCAAAACACCTAGGTCACAGGGTTTTGCCCTTTTTTATTGTTATAATCCTTCCGAATAATGCCTTTAAACGAAACCAATCCCACTATTTCCTCGTAAATATGTTGTCCATGTAATTCACAAAGGTGGAAATCTCATGTCCTCAATCAAAGTTAATCAAATCAGCAAACGTTTCGGCAGCCAGCTGGCTGTCAATCAGGTATCTTTTGAAGTTGAACCCGGCGAAATTTTCGGGTTGCTTGGCCCCAACGGCGCTGGTAAGACCACCAGCATCCGCATCATTCTGGATATTTTCAAACCCGATAGCGGTGAGGTGGAAATTCTCGGCGGGAAAATGACCGAAGAAAAGAAAAACCGCATCGGGTATCTACCCGAAGAGCGGGGGTTGTATCAGGACATTACCCTGGAAACCTGCCTGAATTATTTAGCACGCCTGAAAGGGTTGAGTCCCACCGATGCTGCTACCCGTGTTGAACAAATGATGAAACGTTTTGACCTGTATGATCACCGCAAAAAGAAGGTTAAAGAATTAAGCAAAGGAATGCAGCAAAAGGCTCAATTAATCATCACTCTTGTCCATGATCCGCAATTGATCATCATTGACGAACCCTTCAGCGCGCTTGATCCGGTCAACACCCAAATGGTTAAGGACTTGCTGCGTGAGGAACGGGACAAGGGTAAAACAATTGTCATGTGCAGCCATCAAATGCATCAGGTAGAAGAACTGTGCGATCGGTTGGTTTTGATCAACCGTGGCAAGGTGATGTTGTACGGTAAATTAGACGAAATTCGCCGCCAGTATTCGGGCCAGGAAGTCGTGATTCATCCTTTGAATGAATTGCCTGCTCAAATTCCCGGCGTCAGCCGCATCGAGCGTGATAATTCCGGCTACATCCTGCACCTGACCGATCAAATCACCCCGCAGCTAATTCTTAAAAACCTTGTCGAACAGGGCATTGCTTTGGAACGCTTCGAAGTGGCTCTGCCCACCCTTGATGAGATTTTCATTCAAGTGGTTACTGCAAGCGGAGAAGTTTCATGAACAAGTTTTGGATTGTTTTCGGTCACGAATATCTGCGCCATGTCAAACGCAAGCGCTTTATCCTCGGCCTGATTTCCATCCCGCTTTTCATGGCGGTCATCATGGGGGTGAGCCTTTTGGCCACCGCCCTGAGTGAAGACACCCGTCCAGTCGGGTATATTGATCAATCCGGCCTGTTTAAGGATGCCCAACCGCTGCCGCCCGAA
>DLXG01000150.1 GCA_003448875.1 Anaerolineaceae bacterium | reverse complement strand
GCGGATGATTACCTGACCAAACCCTTCAGCATGCGTGAGTTGCTGGCGCGGGTAAAGGCCATGCTGCGCCGGGTGCGCTTGATGCGCGAGGAATTCAGTCAAACCGCCAGCGAGGTGAGTGTGCCCTCGCAATTGATCACTTTTGGAAATCTGGTGATTGATATTACCCGACGGGAGGTGCGCCTGAACGATCAGGTCATCCCCCTCAAACCCAAAGAGTATGAATTGCTGCTCTTTCTGGCTCAACACCGCGGACAGGTTCTCTCGCGGGAGTTTATTCTGGAAAGAGTGTGGGGATGGGATTATATCGGTGACAGCCGGACGGTGGATGTACACGTACGCTGGTTGAGAGAGAAAATCGAAGAGCAGCCTGCCCAACCGATGCGAATTGTAACCGTGCGCGGTGCAGGCTACCGCTTTGAGGGGTAGGCCGGTCAATGAAACGCTCCCTGTTATGGCGGTTAGCGATCCCTTTCATCCTGTTGATCATCATTTCGATTGGCGGGGTGAGTCTGTATGCTTACCGCTTTATGGAGCGCACCTACTACGAGAATTTACGCACAACACTGCGAACCGAAGCCGATTTAATTGCCCGTGATATTCGCGACCACTTACGAAACGGACAGGTCAGTGCGCAACTGAACGGTTTAGTGAATGACTATGCCGGTATCACGCGGGTGAGGGTTACCATCATTCTGCCGGATGGGCGTGTGATTGGGGAATCGGGCCGAGACCCGCTGCAGGTTGAAAATCATCTGAATCGCCCCGAAGTTCAACAAGCCCTGACAGAGGGGGAGGGGACTGCTATTCGGTTCAGCGATACAGTCCGTCAGCGGCTTTATTACTTTGCCCTGCGGGTGGAGGAAAACGGTCAGACCCTTGGAATTGTGCGGCTTGCCAGTTCAATTGAAAAGATTGAGGCCGATTTACTGGAATTGAGAAATACCATTCTGGGGAGTGCCCTGCTGGCAATCATCTTGACCGTTTTGCTGGCTTTTCTGGCTGCCAATCAGACGATTACACCCCTGCGTCAATTGACCCGCGAGGTTTCACGGTTGGGGATTGGCAATTTCAATATTGAATTACCCACATATCGGCAGGATGAGATTGGCATTCTCAGTCAGGCTTTTGTGCGCATAGCCAGAAGATTGAGCGAGCAAATTGAGGGTTACCGTGAAGAACGAAGCAAGTTAGATGCTGTTCTGCAAAACATGAACGACGCCATCCTGATTGTAGACGGACAGGGTCTGGTCACGTTGATCAATCCAGCTGCCGAACGTATCTTCAACGTCGATTCTAGCCGGGCTCTGGGGCATTCGTTGGTTGAGGTGGTGCGTCAACATGCGCTGGTTGAACTCTGGCAGACTTGCGTAAAAACCAAACGCCAGCAAATTGCCACAATCGAAACGACGCCCGATCGTCTGTTCATTCAGGGCATCGCTACGCCGCTTGAGCCGCTGTTACCTGAAAATACGCTGCTGGTCTTTCAGGATCTAACCCGCGTGCGGCGTCTGGAAGTGGTGCGGCGGGACTTTATCAGCAATGTATCGCATGAACTCCGCACTCCACTGGCCTCGCTAAAAGCATTAACCGAAACCTTGCAGGAAGGCGCTCTGGAAGATCCGCCCGCCGCGCGGCGGTTTCTGCAAAAAATGGAAAATGAAATTGATAATATGACTCAGCTGGTGCGGGAGTTGCTGGAACTTTCGCGAATTGAATCGGGTAAAGTGCCCTTCAATCTCAAACCGGTAGCCCCCAATGAGTTGGTGACCCGCGCGGTGGAGCGTATGCAATTACAGGCGGAACGAGCGGGTTTGAACCTGAGGCAAGAGCTGGCGGAAGACCTTCCCAATGTGCTGGCTGATGCCGAACGCATTGAGCAGGTTCTGGTCAATCTGTTGCATAATGCCATCAAGTTTACCCCGGCAGGTGGGGAAATTGTAGCGCGAACCTGGAAAGAAGCCGGTCAGGTCATTTTCTCGGTGCAGGATACCGGAGTGGGGATTGAGCCGGCTGCTCTTTCGCGCATTTTTGAACGTTTTTACAAAGCCGACCAGTCCCGTTCCGGCGGAGGCACAGGGTTGGGACTTTCGATAGCCCGGCACACGATTGAAGCGCATGCCGGGCGGATATGGGCGGAAAGTGAGGTTAACCGCGGCAGCACTTTTTACTTTTCATTACCGGCAGCCTGAGCGGATGTAATTTCGAGCAGGTTGATAGAGGATGCAGGCGGGGTGATTGGCGGGGGGACATTTGAACGGATTGATTCAGGATATTTGACCATAGCAGGCGTAAAGCGGAAGTTCTAAACTAACCAATAAGTGGACAATCCGCACTTTTTTTGTGAAATTTTCTTTATATTGACATCGAGAGGTAGGTTGCAATGAACTCTTCCGTGACTATTCTTTCTCAATGGCAGTTTGCCGTAACCTCGGTGTACCATTTCTTTTTTGTTCCGCTCACACTGGGACTTTCGGTTCTGGTTGCCATCATGGAAACCATTTACGTGCGTACCGGCAGCGAGCGCTACAAGCGGATGACCAAATTTTGGGGGAAATTGTTTGTCATCAACTTTGCCATGGGGGTGGTTACCGGCATTGTGCCGGAATTTCAATTTGGTATGAACTGGTCAGAATATTCCCGCTATGTGGGGGATATCTTCGGCGCGCCACTGGCAATAGAGGCTCTGCTGGCATTCTTCATTGAATCGACCTTTTTGGGAGTGTGGATTTTCGGTTGGGATCGCCTCTCAAAACCATTGCACGCGGCAGCAATCTGGCTGGTGGCAATTGCTTCCAACCTTTCTGCCTTCTGGATTCTGGTAGCCAACTCATTCATGCAATCACCCGTCGGTTACGCGGAAGAAGGCGGACGGCTGGTAATGCAGCAGTTCTCGGCACTGTTGACCAATCCGTATGTTTGGGGGCAGTTTCCGCACACTGTTTTTTCCGGTTTCACAACCGCCGCGTTTTTTGTGATGGGCATCAGCACTTATCATCTGCTGCGCCGAAAACAGGAGGATGTTTTCAAACCCTCGTTTCAACTGGCAACGGTGTTTGGCAGTTTGTCCATCCTGATGGTGATTTTGATCGGTCACAATCAGGCTCAACAGATGGTACGCTTACAGCCGATGAAAATTGCCGCTGCGGAAGCCCTGTTGAACACTGAAGATCCTGCTTCTTTCTCGGTTTTTTCCGTGGTGGATCAGCAGACGATGAGCGAACAGGTTTCGCTGCGCATTCCGCGGGTGCTTAGTCTGCTGGCCTATAACCGGCTGGATGGTGAAGTTAAGGGAATGCTCGACCTGCAAAAAGAGTATGAGGAAAAATACGGGCCGGGAAATTACATTCCGCCAATTGGAGTCAGTTACTGGTCGTTTCGGATTATGGTGGGGAGCGGTTTTTTGATGCTGGCTTTTGCGGCTTATGCTTTGTATCGGGTACTGCGCAATCAATTGAGTGCTGAGACGCGCTGGCTGGGTTTGTTTTTACCAGCGATGGCGCTACCCTATCTTGCCAACATTTTTGGCTGGCTTCTGACCGAAATGGGTCGGCAGCCATGGGTGGTTTATGGAAAATTGCGTACAGCCGATGCAGTCTCCCCCAACCTGACAACGGGAATGGTCATCACAACCCTGTTAGGCTTCACGATTGTGTATGGCTTGCTGATGGTTGCTGATGTCTACCTGCTGCGTAAATATGCGGTTGCAGGCGCCGAAGCGGAATTGCCCAAACCGCGCACGATCGAAGAGCAGACCTATTGGGAATAAGGAGGAGGAGATGGATCTGAACACGCTTTGGTTCATCTTAATTGCGGTTTTGTTTGTGGGTTATTTTGTGCTGGAGGGATTTGATCTGGGTGTGGGGATGCTGCTGCCATTTCTGGGAAAAAACGATACCCAGCGCAGGATGATTCTCAATACGATCGGCCCACACTGGGATGGTAATGAGGTATGGCTGATCACGGCAGGCGGGGCAATGTTTGCTGCCTTTCCAAACTGGTATGCAACCTTGTTCAGCGGGTTTTACATGGCCCTGTTCTTGATGTTGATTGGCCTGATCGTACGCGGTGTAGCCTTAGAATTTCGTTCTAAGGATGAAAATCCCCTCTGGCGTAAATTTTGGGACTGGGCTGCATGTGTGGGCAGTTTTATCCCCTCTTTGCTTTGGGGGGTGGCTTTTGCCAACTTCATCCGCGGTGTACCGATTGATGCTCAAAAGTATTATGTGGGTGGTTTCTGGGATTTGATCAATGTCTATTCCATCCTCGGCGGTCTGGTAACCTTGTTTGGGTTTTTACTGCAAGGGGCTTTTTTCCTTTCGTTGAAGACAGATGAGCCGATTGCCAGCCAAGCACGGCGGTCGGCGAGCCGCATTTGGGTGGGCACTACTGTGGCGCTGGTGGCAGCTACCATTGCTACCTACTTATTTACGGATATTTTGGAAAGGTTGGGAGTTAACCCCGGGCCTGTGCCGATTGGGGCGGTTCTGGCTCTGCTGGCGGCTGGCTGGTTTATTCGACAGGGTCGGGATGGCTGGGCATTTGCCAGTAATACGCTGGCAATTATCCTCTCTACGGCGACCATTTTTTTGGTGCTATATCCACGTGTGCTAGTTTCGAGCCTCAGCCCCAATTTCAGCCTTACCATCTACAACAGCGCATCCGGGCCAAATACGCTCCAAACCATGACGATTGTGGCGTTAATTTTCGTCCCGCTGGTTTTGCTCTATCAGGGTTGGAGTTACTGGGTGTTTCGCAAAAGGGTTTCGGCAAATCCTAAAGATTTGCATTACTGAGGTGAGTCATTGCAGGAAACAGGACGGCAGGGAGACCCTGCCGTTTCGAATTATTTAAGCATATGCAAAATGCACTTTACCTTATCTCAAACTTGGCTTAAAATCACAGCACCAGAATCCTCACGGGAGGCAGGCCATGAGCAAGCAATGTTGTCGTAAAGAGGTTGTGATCACCGATCAGGCGCCAAAACCGATTGGCCCTTACTCGGCAGCGGTAAAAGGGGGGCACTTTTTATTTACGGCGGGTCAAATTGGCATTGACCCGCAAACGGGCGAAATTGTGGCTGGCGGGGTGGAAGCCGAAACCCGGCAGGTGATGAAAAATCTGCGCGCCCTGCTGGAGGCAGCCGGGACAAGTTTCGAGCGCGTTGTCAAGACCACAATTTTTCTGCGAGATATGAATGATTTTGCCAAAGTAAATGCCATTTATGGTGAAGTCTTTTCCAGCGAACCGCCGGCGCGCTCGACGGTTCAGGTTGCGGCTCTGCCGAAAGGTGCGGCTGTAGAAATTGAAATGATTGCTTTACTGGCGGAGGATGATTCCTGCTGTTGATCGAAGGAATTGTATATTCCAGGGCTGAAAACCAGCAGATGGTTCAATCGGTTTCGGTTATCGTTCCCTGTTATAACGAGGAAAATACCATTTCCTTGTTGTTGGATGCGATTTACCACCAGACATATCCTCGCCATTTGCTGGAAGTTATTATTGCGGATGGTGGTTCGGAGGATAACACCCGTCAGCGTATCGCAGCCTTTCAGCAATCACACCCTGACCTGAAGGTGCGGGTGGTGGATAATCCGCAGCGGATTATCCCGGCGGCGCTAAACCGCGCCATAACGGCATCTACTGGCGAAATTATCCTGCGCCTGGATGCCCATTGCGTCCCTGCTGAGGATTATATCGAGCGAAGTATTGAAAATCTGATCAAGGGTTTGGGGGATAATGTGGGCGGTTTGTGGATCATCGAACCCGGCCGCCCTGACTGGATAGGGCGTTCGATTGCTGCTGCGGCTGCCAACCCGCTGGGGGTGGGAGATGCCCGCTATCGTTACAGTCGCCAGCCCGGGCAGGTAGATACGGTGCCTTTTGGCGCTTTTCGGCGTTCTTTGATTGAGAAGATTGGCGGGTACGATGAAACGCTGTTGACCAACGAGGATTACGAACTGAATACCCGCATCCGCCAGAGCGGCGGGAGCGTTTACTTTGATCCGGCTATCAAGAGTGTATATTATGCCCGCCCGACTCTGGCTTCGCTTGCCCGCCAGTACTGGCGCTACGGTTACTGGAAATGGCGTATGCTGCGCCGTTATCCCCGTTCGCTGCGGTGGCGGCAGTTGCTGCC
>DLXG01000017.1 GCA_003448875.1 Anaerolineaceae bacterium | reverse complement strand
CGCTCAAAATTGTGCCGGAATATCAACGGCTGGTTGTGTTCCGCCTGGGGCGGTGTATTGGCGCCCGCGGCCCGGGTTTGATCATCCTGATTCCGTTCATTGATCGAGCGGTACGGGTGGATTTGCGCGAACAGGTGCGCGAAATTCCTGCCCAGACTTCGATCACGGCGGATAATGCTCCCATCTCGATTGACTTTCTGTGGTACTACAAGGTTTTTGACCCGGTGCAGAGCGTGCTGCAAGTTGGTAACTTTGAAATGGCTGCTCAGGGTATTGCCACCACCACCCTGCGTTCGGTGATTGGCGGTATCATGCTGGATGGTGTCCTCTCCGAGCGCGAGAAAATCAATCAAGCCTTGCGGGTGCGTCTGGATGAAGTGACCGAGCGCTGGGGTGTAAAAGTCACCAATGTTGAGATTCGTGAAATTATCCCGCCGCGCGATGTTCAGGAATCGATGAATCGTCAGCTGGCTGCGGAGCGAACCCGCCGCGCTGTTGTTACCGAATCCTCCGGTCAACGGGAAGCGGCCGTCAATGTAGCCGAAGGCGAGCGGCAAGCCGCCATCCTCAAAGCCGATGGTCAGAAGCAGGCTGCCATTTTGCTGGCAGAAGGTGAAAAACAGGCCCAATTGCTGCGCGCTGAAGGTTATGCTGCCGCCCTGGAGCGCATCTTTGCGGTTGCCAATACCATTGACCAGAAAACGATGACCTTGCAGTACTTTGAAACCCTCAAGAGCATTGGCGCCGGTCAATCCACCAAATACATCTTCCCGATGGAATTCACCAGCCTGTTGGGTGATTTCCTGAAAGGGCGTACAAAGGAATAACATTTTCGATGGAAAAAATCCCACCCGGCTGTTTTACGACCAGTCGGGTGGGTTATTTTGGCAGGTCAGAAAAAAGACATGGAATATCGCATCGAAAAAGCGGGGTGGCGCGATTTTTTTGACCTTTACCGGCTGGAGAAAAAGGTTTTTGCGCAGGATGCCTGGCCGTGGTTCGATTTGCTGATCGTCCTGACATTTCCGGGATTTGTGCGTTTGAAAGCGGTAGCCGATGCTCAAATGATCGGATTTGCGGCGGGAGAAATCCGTAGGGGAGACGGGGCTGGCTGGGTTGTGACGCTGGGTGTGCTGCCGGAGTACCGCCGCCAGGGGATCGGACAGGCGCTGCTGCGGGAATGTGAACGATTGTTGAACAGCCGGCGAATCCGCTTATGTGTGCGAAAATCCAACCTGCCGGCGTTGAAACTGTACCAGCAGAAAGGTTATGTGGTCTACACCACCTGGGCAAACTATTATCACGGCGGAGAAGATGCTCTGGTGCTGGAAAAGATTGTAGCCAGTTAAGAGGTTTCTTAAAAAATAAGCGAAGTCGTTGACTTTGACACTGACTCGGTATAATATAGTAAAGAAAGGAAACGAGGCGCATTCAAATGCCTGTGGTTGTGACATATTCAAAGATTGGCTCATTTTCGGGGCACGCGTGATGACGCGTGCCTTTTTGTAAATTTCAAATCGAAAGGAGATCAGTTCAGATGGATTATGGGATGATCGGGAAGCGGGAAAAGGCCAGACGGTACGCACAGGAACGAGAGCGGATTCACTTCCATTCCTTTACAGTGACCATGGATGGAAATAATAATCCGCATCATATACAGTATGAAAACGGACGCTGGCAGTGTGACTGTGATTTCTTCAAGACGCGCGGTGTCTGCAGCCATACGATGGCGCTTGAGATTGTACTGGAGAATATGCTGGCTGCGCCGGTAAATAACCCCTAAGCAGGGAAATACAGCGTAAAAAAAACAAGCCCGGCGCAACTCCACCGGGCTTGTTTTCTTATATAAGTGATTGATTGGATTAGACGTGTACCAGTTTCAGGCGCGGCTTTGTCTGAACGTACAGTCCGTCAATCGCATCTTCCTGATTGAGGGCAAATAAACCTTCCACCGAGGAGAAAAAGCGCGCATTTTCGCGGGCGGCTTTCAAATCCTCCCCTTGCAGACTGGCCAGGGCCTGTTTATCTTTGCGGAAATTTAAATTTTCGCTGATACGGTCGGTCATTTCCTTTAAAATAAAGTGGCGGGTGTTGCTTTGCGCATCGCGCAAATCTCTGACGCCCGTAACCAGATTCAGGAAGGCCATTTTGAGATTGTTTTCATCTACATCTTCCTGTGTCAGGCGTTGAGCTTCCCAAAAATAGGATTCTTTGCCGCGATTGATGTCGTAAAATGCGGAGAGGAAAACCAGAAAACGCAAATAGGCCTGACGGTAGGCTTTTTCAAAAAACGAGACGGCCTGTTCTTCGCTGATTTCACCTTCAAACATCGTTATCAAGCCGGCGGCGGCCAGCATGGCACTGAAGGTTGCCAGATGCACGCCGCTGGAAAGCAGCGGATCCAGAAAACAGGCGGCGTCGCCCACCATGAAATAACCCGGGCCAGAAAACTTTTCAGCCGTGTAGGAATAATCCGTTTCAGTTTTGATTTCGGATACCAGTTCAGCCTCACGAATGATGCGGGCGATCAGGGAGGATTCCAGAAGAGACTGGCGGTAAACCTCATCCAGCCCCAGTGAGCGTTTGGCAGCCAGCGCGTCTTTGTGGATGACCACCCCGATACTCATGGTGCCGTCATGCAGGGGAATGGCCCAGATCCAGCCGTTATTGATGGAGCCAACCGCAATATCCCCTTCGCGCCCGGTGACCAGACGGTCGGTATTTTTCCAATACCCCCAGATAGCAATGTTCTTAAATACCTGATGGTAACGCCGATTGCGCAGGTAGCGGTTGGCCATAATGCCATTACGGCCGCTGGCGTCAATCAGGTAATCGAAGGCGATTGTGCCGGTTTGTCCGGCATTGCCGTTGCCGTTCTGATTGACCAGATAGGAAGCCGAGACCGGTCGTTCACCGTCAAATTCAAGGCTGCGGACTTCTACGCCTTCAAAAACTTTGACACCCTGGCTCTTGGCATGTTCGAGCAGCAAATGATCAAATTCGGCGCGGGTAACTTGAAAACTGTAGGTGGTATCGCCAGCCAGTTCGCCGAAGTTGAGCGACCAGGTATCCCGTCCCCATTCCAGATAGGCACCGGGCTTACGCTGGAAGCCGTAAGCCTCCATCTTCTCGCGCATTCCCAGCAAGTTAACCACGTCAATCATGGTGGGGAGCAAAGACTCGCCGATGTGATAACGCGGGAAACGCGAGGCTTCTAACAGGGTCACTTCAACACCGGCTCTGGCAAGTAAGGTGGCTGCGGTTGCCCCGCCGGGGCCGCCGCCTACAACCAAAATCTTCGAATAAGACGGAATTTCCAGCATAAAGACCTGCCCTTCGCTAAACCTGATAATTTTTATTCTATTTATAGATTATCCGAGTCAACATTTGGCTTGTCAAGGGGATATTTCTTATAGGCTTCTTATAAAACCCTCTTACGGCTATAGGAATGATTCTAGAGAAATATTGACAAAAACACTATACAAAATATTGAGTTTGTATAATGTACAATGTATATTTAGGGTGCAGACCGATCATCATTCACAAATTTCATCAACAGACGGAGAAAGGGTTTTCCAGTTCCAATCTTCTTAATCACCAAAATAAAAAAGGGAGAAATACGAAATGAAACCGTTTGCAAAAGTTGTATCTTTAATCGTTGTACTGGCGTTGTTCTTCGGCTTCGCAATCAGCCCGGTGCAGGCACAGACCAAGGGCGATCAGTGCCAAACTTTCTTCGTGAATGTCAGCCACGGCATCAATGGCACGAGATTGGGTCTCTCTAAAGATTTACCGGTCATTGCTTATGTCTATAAGGATGGTGAATTACTTGCCAAACTTCCGCTGGTGTTCAAGCAAACCTTCCAGGCCGAATTGCCAGTGGGTGAATATACCATTGAGGTTTTCTCGGAAGAACTGGGTGTATTCATTGACTCGATGAAAGTCGGGCCGGTGGAAATTCCCGGTTGTGTCAAAGTCAACCTGCTGGCCCGTCTGGGTGAAAAAGGCGAGCCCACCATTCGGGTTCTGGTGCGCGAACTGGCCTTCAAAGGCGCCGGCCGGTAGTAGCTGATCTTCACAATCCTTTCCCTCCGGTCTGTCAGCCGCCAGCTTTGCTGGCGGTTATATTTTGAAGGGTGATTTTTTGGTGTTTATGCAAGTTGTATATTGATTTTGTTTATAAATATGATAAACTATTGATGTAGGTGTCAATCAATCCGATTACTCCTGCGGTTGATTTTTAATTAGGGGGTATGGATTGAAATCGTCCTTTATTTCAATCATTGGAGGAAAAAATGAAAATTCTGGTTCGGCTCTTTTCTATTGTCGTATTTCTCAGTCTGCTGGTAGGTTTTTCCTACACGCCGGCTGAGGCAGGCCGGTGTCCTACCTTCATCGCGAACATCACCCATGGTATTGACGGCACCAGACTGGGCCTCAGTGAAGAACTGCCGGTGGTGGTGGAGGTCTACTTTGTTACACCCAGAGCAGAAAAATTATTTACCTCTGTTGATCTGAGTTACAAAGAGTCTTTCACTGGTGAACTGCCGCGCGGTACCTATCTCATTAAGGTATATTCTGTGGAATTAAAGTCTTATGTTGAATCAATGACAACCGGTCCTATTCAAATCCCCGGCTGCAAAAAAGTGATCTTTCAGGTTCGCCTGATGGATGGTGTGCCGGTGATCAATGTGATTATCCGGGATCTGGTTGCTCAATAGTTCCTTCCACTCAATTGAATAACACTTTATCCCAGCACCGTCTCCCACAAGTGGCGGTGCTGGATGTTTTTCCGCTGTCAGGTCTGATAGAATGGTGGCAGGTAAAACGGGAGGTGTTTTTATGGAATTAGCCATCATGATCGAGGGACAAAACGGCTTGAACTGGCCACGCTGGCAGCGGTTGGTTACGGCGGTAGAGGAATTGGGTTTTTCTGGCCTGTACCGCTCGGATCATTTTACCAATGCCCGCCCGCCGGACAAAGACTCACTGGAATTGTGGGTTTCGCTGACGTGGCTGGCGGATCATACCCGCCGTATCCGCTTTGGCCCGCTGGTTACGCCGTTTTCGTTCCGTCACCCAGCGCTGACGGCACGTATGGCCGCGGCAGTGGATGACCTTTCCGGCGGACGGCTGACCCTGGGGGTGGGGGCGGGCTGGCAAGAACGAGAACACAACCTGTTTGGTTTTGACTTATTGCCGTCGCGCGGACGGTTTGAGCGTTTTGAGGAAGGGGTGATCGTCCTCAAGCAGTTACTGGCCGGCGGCCAGCCGGTTTCTTTCCATGGTCAGTTTTATCATTTGGATGGAGCGCAGATATTGCCTCCACCTCAACGCGGGGCCGGTCTACCCATTCTGATTGGCGGCAACGGTAAAAAACGTACCCTGCCTCTGGCGGCAAAGTATGCCGATGAATGGAATGCCATCTTTCTCACCCCGGAGGCTTTCAGTGAGCTGAATCGGTATCTGGATGAATTGATCTTGCAGTCCGGCCGCCAGCCGTCTCAGGTACAGCGGTCGATGATGACCGGGCTGGTGTTTGGTAAGGATCAAGACGCAGTGCAGCAATCTGCCAGGTTGTATGGGGGTAGCGGCCTGACAGCCCAAGATTTACGCGCGCGCGGGTTGGTTGTCGGAACCCCGCCAGAGGTTGTGGAGCAAATCCACACGCTGAGCGAAGCCGGTGTCCAGCGATTGATGCTGCAATGGCTGGATTTAGATGATGTAGAGGGGCTGGAAGTGCTGGCAAAGACGGCGCTGGGGAGTCTTTAACTGACGAAATCCACCAGCCCGCGTTTTTGCAGATCCTGAAAGACTGCGGGCAGTTCGTTCATATAACTTAGATAGAGATAATTGCGCGCACGGCTCATTCCCATATAAAACAGCCGGCGTTCCTGCGCTTCTTTGGCCTGTTTTTGAGGATCATTTTCCACGAAGTCAAAGGTGCGTTGAAGGGCGGGAATGAAGACCGCTTCCATTTCCAATCCTTTGAAGGCGTGGATTGTGCTGATTTGGACGTTTAGACCTTTCAGGCGCGGCTTCAACTTTTCAACATCGTCTTTGAAGCGGAACAAAATACCAATCTGATCATCCCGTAATCCGCGGCTGCGCAGGGTTTGGATGGTTTCCACGATGAAGTTGATTTCGTCTACTGCCCCGCGGCATTTCCTGAGCAGGGGGCGCTGGCCGTGGCGCATGGTTTGAGGGTTCACAAGCGGCGTTACCTGCTCACCTTCTTCTGCCAACGATTGCTGAATTTCCTCATAATCCTCGATCAGGCGATAGGCTGCCTGATAAATTTCAAAGGTGTTGCGGTAGGGCACGCGCAGCCAGCGGGTGCGCCCGACCACCGCAATGCCTTTTTCCTTCCAACTGAAGTAGCGGTAAATGCTCTGGGAAGGGTCATCTGCGAGAAATAGCAGGCCGTCCGGTTTGAGAACAGCCTGAATGACTTTGAGCCACAGGGGTGCCCAATCCTGTGCTTCATCAATTAGAACAGCATCGTAAGGTTCGATGTTCGCCAGACCGTTTTCCAGTTTTTGCAGGGCAAGGCGGTGGGCTTCGTGCCAGTCCCAACGGTTGTTTGTCTGCAAATATTGTTGATAACTGTGGTAGATTTGGAAGATTTGCTTTCTTTGCTCTTTGTTCAAGCGCAGGTCACGCCCAATGCCGCGCCGTTCAATTTTCAGATAGGTTTCGAGCCGGTCAATGCCCATCTCCCGAAGCCAGTTAATTTCACTTTCCAGCTCGTTTGGTTTCAATTCAGCAGTTGAAGGTACGGAAGAACGATTTTCCTTAAGCCATTCCTGAAATTCAATTTTTTGCGAGTCATCTACACGCGTGATGGAGCGGCACAAGGCATCAAAAGTAAGCGGTTTGATGGAAGTCCCCTGAAAAGAGCGTTCCAGCATTTGCTGCAAGGCCTTGTTGTAGGTAAAAACGCCAATTTTCCAATCTGGATACTGGGCGGCTAAAAATTTTGCCCGTTGAATCATTACCAGTGTTTTGCCGCTGCCGGAAAAGCCGCGCACCAAACGAATAGCGAAATTTTGCACCAGTCTTTTTCCCTCTTGTGGTAGTTCCTCGTCTGCGGTTGTTTCAAGCAATTGTTCAAAGAGGGCTTCCTGACGGGCCTGTTCTTCCTGCTTACTGGGGCGGTGTGCTTTTTGAGGTTCTTCCACCCGGATGGGTTCAGCAACGATTTTTTCCTGCTGTTCGTCCAGTACAAAGGAGCGCTGATCTTCGGTGAAAATCTCAACGATGGGATAAATCACGGCGCGGACATGGTCAATTTCCTCGCGGCTCAGCGGGCGCATTCGCTCTGTTGGGAACAGATTCTTCAATCGGCTAAGTAGAATATCGGGATTTTCGAGGTGAGATCTGCCCAACACAAATTCATCCCCCCAGACTTTTTGCAATTGGGTAATCACACTGCTGGGCAGGTTGGGCAATACCGCTGCGTAGCTCCATGGAATAGCCTCGCCGGGCAAATCACCCTTTCGCTTGAGATTGATTTGATTGGAGAGGTTGATTGCATACTTACGAGCGGTATCAACCGGGTTGTTTTCCTGTCTCGGTTGATTGCTCCGTGTGCGGACGATGACATGATGAGGTGTGGCTTTCTCAATCTGTATCCAATCTTTAACTTCCAGAACGATGACGCCGTAATTGGTCAGAATTGTAAAATCAGGGTACTTTAAATCACGAGATTTATGGATAGGTGTTTCGACATACACGGTGAATTCTTTGGGCAGATTGTTTTTTAAATACCTCAGCGTTTCTCTTTCTCCATAGGTTGCCTCAGCCCGCAGAATGCCAATGACTTCTGCCATGTCTTACACCTCCCTGCTTATTGGTTTGTTGATGGTTTAATTTTACAAGAGAAAAATGTAGAACGAGTTGACAAACAGTTATCGAATCTCAATCTGGAGTGACTGAGTGATCTCCCCAATCTGCACGGTCAGCGTACCGTTACCGCTGATGTTGCCGGTCTCGAAGAGCCAGTGGCATAGACCCTGGGCATCGGCGCGGATGGTGCCCTCGGCTGGGGAAAGCAGGATTTCGCCGGCCGGATTAGTGTAGGTAA
>DLXG01000199.1 GCA_003448875.1 Anaerolineaceae bacterium | reverse complement strand
GATGAGACGCCGGATGCCGGCCGCTCAGCCGGCCTGCCGGGAGACCCCAACTGCCCGATTTGCGGAGGGGTTGGCTTCGTGCGGCGCGATTTGCCGGTCGGCCACCCCGATTTTGGCAAACTGCAAATCTGCACCTGCCGTCAGCAGGAAGTGAGCGCCAGTGAACGCCAGCGTTTGCTGCGCCTCAGCAATCTGGATGCCTTCCGCCACATGACTTTTGAGACCTTTAAAGTGCAGGGCAGGCTGGGGCTGGGTGATCAGCAGGCCCGTTCGCTGCAATTTGCCTATCAGCAGGCCCAGCAATACGCACGAACCCTGCAAGGCTGGCTGCTGCTGATGGGGCCCTACGGCTGCGGTAAAACCCATCTGGCGGCAGCGATTGCCAACGCGGTGGTGGAGATGGGGGTGGAGGTCATCTTCCTGACTGTGCCGGATTTGCTCGACTGGCTGCGGGCTTCATTCAGCGGCGGCGATGAGACCTTCGAACAGCGGTTGGATGAAATTCGCAATGTGCGCCTGCTGGTGCTGGATGATCTGGGCACTCAAAACGCAACCCCTTGGGCGGAGGAGAAACTGTACCAGATCATCAATCATCGCTATATTCACCGCCTGCCGACGGTAGTAACCACCAACTTGCTGCTGGAGGAGATTGACGGGCGCATTTCTTCGCGCCTGCAGGATGTGGATCTGGTCACACGGGTGCACATTTATGCGCCGGATTACCGCTCGCCGGTCAGTGATGAAACGCGGGCCTCGATCTCGACCCTCTCCCTGCTGGCCGATCAGACTTTTGGCACGTTTAATTTGCGCGAGCATGAAAAATTGCCGCCCGAAGACCGGGCTACCCTGCAAAAGGCGTTTGATGCGGCGGTGGCCTTTGCCGAAAATCCGCGCGGCTGGCTGGTGCTGATGGGCAGTTACGGCTGCGGCAAGACTCATCTGGCGGCGGCGATTGGCAATTTCCGCAAAGCGGCCGGTGAGGAGCCGATTTTTGTGGTGGTGCCGGATCTGCTCGATCATTTGCGGGCGGCCTTCTCGCCTGCCAGCACGGTTTCGTATGACCGCCGCTTTGAAGAGGTGCGTTCGGCTTCATTGTTAATTCTGGACGATTTGGGTACCCAGAGCGCTACCCCGTGGGCGCGCGAAAAACTGTATCAATTGCTCAATTACCGTTACAACGCCAAACTGCCCACCGTCATTACTACTGCCCAGACACTGGATGAAATTGATCCGCGCATCCGCAGCCGGATGATGGACAGGCGGGTTTGTAATATTTACGGAATTACGGTGCCGCCGTATGTTTCGCGCGGCGAGCCGCCTGCCAAGCGCCGTACCACGCCGCGGCGCGCCCCATAAATTCTGGTACAATTATTTCCAAGTAGTAGTTGTTGTAAAGCTGGCCGTAACCGTTCAGGCCGTACTCAAACAGGGGGGAAGCATAGATCCATGGAGAGGAGAAAATAACCATGCGACCTGAAGATTTAGATATTAACCGAATTGAATTTACCGAGGGCGGTAAGAAGGTGATTGACTGGCACGCCGAGCCACTGGAAGTGGTCTACCGCAAACTCCAAAGCCTGCCGGACGGGCTGAGCGAGGAGCAGGTGGCCGAACGGCTGCGCGAGTTTGGCAGGAACACCCTGCCCGCCAAAGAACCACCCACGCTCATTCAGGTATTCCTGCACCAGTTTGCCAGTCCGTTGATTTATATCCTGCTGATTGCGGGCATTGTGGCGCTGCTGATGCAGGATTACAAGGATGCCGTGTTCATCTTTGCCGTCATATTGCTGAATGCAGTTATTGGCACGATTCAGGAGTGGCGAGCCGAACAAAGCGCTCATGCCTTGCAGGTGCTGCTCAAGATCAAAGCCCGGGTGCGGCGCATGGGGCGTATTCTCACCGTTCCCGCCGAGGAGATTGTGCCCGGTGATATTCTTTTGATCGAATCGGGTGACAAGGTGGCCGCCGATGTGCGCCTGATTCAGGTCAATAATTTGCGGATTGATGAATCCTTCCTGACCGGCGAGTCGCTGCCAGTGGAAAAGACTGAAAAAATCCTATCAGCCGATATACCCATCAGCGACCGCAGCAACATGGCGTATGCCGGTTCAACCGTCCTCTCGGGACGGGGGGTGGGGATTGTGGTGGCCACCGGCCCGTACACCGAGGTGGGTAAAATTGCCAAAACCATCAGCGAAGAAGAAGGGGCAAAACCGCCGCTGGTCATCCGCATGGAGAAGTTTTCTCATCAGATCGGTTTTATCATTCTGGGCTTTTCTGCAGTGCTGGGGCTGATTCAGCTGGTGCGCGGCGATACCATTAACGAGGTTTTACTTTTTGTAATTGCTCTGGCTGTTGCCTCCATCCCGGAAGGTTTACCGGTAGCCATGACAGTTGCTCTTTCTCTGGCTACCAGCCGGATGGCTAAGCGGCATGTAATTGTACGCAGACTGACGGCGGTAGAAAGTCTGGGATCCTGCACCTTGATAGCCAGCGATAAAACCGGCACACTGACCGTCAATCAGCAAACGGTTAAACAAATCCTGCTGCCAGAAGGCACGCTTATCGAAATCAGCGGGCAGGGATACAACGATGAAGGCGAAGTCAGACTGGCCGAGAGCGGCGCAGACCTGCCGGCCGAGTTGCTGGAACGAGTGTTGAGCATTGCCCGCGAAAGTGCACTCTGTAACGAAGCCACGCTGGAAAGAGAAGACGGCAGGTGGCACCATACCGGTGATGCTATGGACGTGGCTTTGCTGGCCTTGGGCTATAAAGTAGGCCTTGACCCGGCTAACCTGCGCCGTCAGACGCGCATCCTTGCCGAAGCACCTTTTGAATCGGACAAACGCTACGCTGCGGTGGTGTACGAACAGGATGGCAAGGCACGCCTCGCCGTAAAAGGGGCGGTTGAAACGGTGCTGCATTTCTGCAGCCGCATGATGACCGCGCAGGGTGAAGTGGAACTGGATCGGGAGAAAATTTTGCACCTTGCCCAGCAAAAGGCTGAAAATGGCTTCCGGGTGCTGGCGCTGGCCGCTGGGGAAGGGGATTTGCAAGCGCTGGAAAACGGAGAAAATGCCGCATTGACCTTGTTAGGACTGTTGGGCTTCATTGACCCGTTACGCCCGGAGGTCAAAGAGGCGGTGCAAACGGCACAATCGGCCGGCATCAAAGTGGTGATGATCACGGGTGACCACCCGGCCACGGCGCTGGCGATTGCCCGCGAACTGGGCATTGCCGAAACAGCGGCAGATGTGATTACGGGTAAAGAACTGGCCGAAATTGGCTCTCCCGAAATCCCGGAATTTTACGAAGGTATCAAACATAAGACGGTGTTTGCCCGGGTCACCCCCGATCAAAAACTGCAAATTGTGGATGCCCTCATCCGGCTGGGTGAGTTTGTGGCAGTGACCGGTGACGGAGTCAACGATGCGCCGGCGCTGAAGAAAGCCAATATCGGGGTAGCGATGGGCTCCGGTACCGACATTGCCAAAGATACCGCCTCGATGATTGTCACCGATGATAATTTTGCTTCGATTGTGGCTGGTGTTGAAGAAGGCCGTTTTGCTTATGCCAA
The DNA here is from genome assembly GCA_003448875.1 of Anaerolineaceae bacterium. GTDB lineage: Bacteria > Chloroflexota > Anaerolineae > Anaerolineales > Anaerolineaceae > Bellilinea. The sequence continues at coordinate 4,397 of DLXG01000199.1, read as the reverse complement.
TGTGCGCAAGGTAACTCTGCTGCTGATTTCAACCGGTTTTGCCCAATTGCTGCTGATTGCGTTGATGATCTTGATGCAGTTGCCGCTGCCGTTGATTGCTGTTCAAATCTTGTGGCTGAACATGGTCACCAACGGAATTCAGGACGTGGCACTGGCGTTTGAAGGCGGAGAACCCGGTGTCATGAAAGAACCACCGCGTCACCCCAGTGAAGGGATCATCAATCGCAAGATGATTGAGCAGGTTGTCATAGGCGGTACAACGATGGCAGTCGTGTGCGGTGGGGCATGGGTTTATATGATGATGAACGGCTACGAAGTAGAGATGGCGCGCGGCTTGCTGCTCACACTTCTGGTCGTGATGCAGTTTTACTATGTGCTGCATTGCCGTTCGGAGTATGTGTCGGCCTTTAAGGTGCCGTGGAGCCGTAACCCGGTTCTTGGCTTTGGTATGCTGGCGGCAATGGGTCTGCATATTGCGGCAACTGAGGTTCCCCTGTTGCAAAACCTGCTTCGCCTTCAATCGCTGCCGTGGCAGACGTGGCTTACCCTTTTTGCGCTGGCCAGCGTGGTGCTGGTGGTGATGGAGATTTACAAGGCGGTTCAGAGACGGCGCGCGCTGCGGTAAGCGGGAAAATCTCCCGGCCGTTGGGTAAAAGGTCTCCAGGGCAGTATACGAACAATGAGCAGCCATTGAACTTAAACCTTGGAGTAACGCTGTATGATTGAAAGATTGAAGAGCCGGGCGAGGCTGCTAAAGCGGGATGCTTACGCGTTATATATTGCTGCTCGTGACCCGCGGGTTCCGTGGTATGCCAAGGTATTTCTTGGTCTGGTGGTGGCTCACACGTTCAGTCCCATAGACCTCATTCCGGATTTTGTGCCTGTGCTTGGCTATCTAGATGACTTGATCATTACACCTTTGGGGATTGTGTTGGCCTTGAGAATGATCCCGCAAGAGGTGATGGCAGATGCCCGACGGCAGTCAGAGGAACTGATACAGCAGGGTAAACCCATCAGCCGGGTGGGAGCCGTTCTGGTGATTGTTGTGTGGCTGGCTATTCTGGCTATAATGGTATGGTGGATTGCGCGTGCCCTCAATGATTGATCAGGTGAACTCGTTAGAACATGGCTGATATTGTCCGCCGCCTGAGGCGTTCCCTCCGCGCTTTGGGGAGAGCAATGATTTTCTTCCTCAAAGTTTTTCCCATGCTGCCCTCCCGGCCGGTGGACTGGGTGACCAAAACACCGATCATTGAGCGGGTGCGGTATCCAACGCGGGATGGAAGCGCCGAAGGGGAGGTCTATCGCCCTGGTTCGGCGGGGGTGCATGCGGGGATTGTCGTCTGCCTCGGCGTAGTGCCTTTTGAGGTGAGTCACCCGCAGGTGCCGGTTTTGGGCATGGCGCTGGCGCGGGCGGGTTTTGCCGCTCTGCTGTACTGGTCGCCGGCCATGCGTGATTTCCGGCTCGACCCGGCCGATGTTGAAAACATCGCTCTGGCGTATGACTGGTTCATTCAACAACCCTATGTGGATTCCGCGCGCAGCGGTCTGTTAGGCACCTGTGTGGGCGGGTCGTTTGCGTTGATGGCAGCGGCACACCCGCTGATCAACCGCCGCGTCGCTTATGTGAGCGCGTATGCGCCTTATTCCTCGTTGTGGACATTTGCCCGTGACATTGCCAGCGGTTCTGTGGCGAGCGGTAATGGCAGGCAACCCTGGAAGGTTGATCCGCTGACCCGCAAGGTATTTGTCCACTCCCTGACGGCTCTGCTGGAGGATAAAGAAGCCGAATTTCTCCGCAGTGTGTTTGAGGATGGGCAAAAATCTGTTGAGGGGATGGACCTTTCCGAGGCAGGCCAAAAAGTGGCGGCATTGCTCAAAGCCAGCGGCCCGGAGGAAGCTGAAAGGGCATTACACGCTTTGCCGGTTGAGATGCGGGATCGGCTTTCGGCAATTTCGCCGCTAAGTCATGTGCAGGGTCTGCATGCCCCGCTGATCGTCTTGCTGCACGACCGCGGCGATCAGGTCATTCCGGTGGGCGAGTCGCAGCGATTGTGTGAAGCGCTGGCGGGGCGGGCCGGTGTCTACTACACCGAAATGCAATTCAGCCACCTTGACCCGTCCAAGGGTAAACTTCCGCCCTGGAAACTGGCCGGAGAGTTTTTCAAATTTACGGTGGCGGTCTATCGGTTGTTCCATCATGTGATTGATTAGAGAAGGTGCATGTTATGACTGGCCGGCAAGTTTGACCAAAATTCAAAAATTTAAGCCCTCAAAGTCATTCCGCCTTATCTCCATCATTCCACCAACCGTGCTTGGCAAGAGGGATTGCGATTTTTTCCAAAACCGGTTATAAAGTTTGCCAATAAACACCATGAAAACCGACAAAGCATCCTCTCTATTTCGTGACATTTCCCCGGCGATATTCATCCTGTTAGGTTGGCTGGTGAGTTTCCTGTTTGCAGTAATCTTTACCTCGCAACTCACCGCCTTTTTTGGCATTTTCCGCTTGTTGCCGGTCTTGCTGCTTGGCGGGCTGGTCTTTATTGCGGCGTTGCGGCTCTTCTTCCGCTGGGACGAGGGTGGACTGCTGGCCGATTTGCGGCAGCGCGGAAGTGTTCCTGCTGGAACGGGCTGGTTGAATTGGGCCGGCTGGCTTGTCTCACTGCTGGTGTTCTTCCTCGTTATCCTGCTGCCGTTGATTCGCTGGCCGTATTCGCCGATCAGCGATGTGCTGCACTGGGATGCGGGAGCGTATCACTTCCCCAAAGCCATCGAGCTGTATAAAAGCGGCACGTACTGGGATCTATCTATCCCCTTTGGGGAATACCCGAACGGGTTTGAGTCCTTGCTGGCTTTCGGTCTGCTGCTGACGAAAGACGAAACCCTGTTTGGCAGTGCCCATGCTCTGATTGCCTTGCTGGCTTTTCTTTCGATTTGGGCGTTGGGCTGGCGGTACACTCGCCTGCCGGGAGGACTGCTCGCCTTTCTCACGCTGGTGATGTTCCTGAGCGGGTCGGTGATGATTGCCAACAACCCGTGGTGGATTGTGGTGGATCAGGCTTTTGTGATTGGCAAAAATGACCTGTTCACAGCGGCGGTGGTGCTGGCCGCACTGGTTTTTGCCCCAATAGGTTCACGGGGACAACCTGCGGTGTATCACCTGCCGGGTCTGGCGTTTTGCACCTCGCTGATTCTGGCAATCAAGCCGGTGGGGGTCTATGCGGTTCTTCCGCTCTGGCTGCCACTTCTCTACCGGTGGGGCAAGTCTCTCTGGCAGAGAGAGGGTGTCCGGCGCATTTTGCTGCTGATCGTTTTTTCGGCAGTGGTTACCGTTCCATCGGCGCTGTGGATTCCACGCAACCTGATCGTGATTCATACACTCTTCCCGCCGGGGGTGTGGGAATACAACGAGTGGAGCATCCTGAATAATCTGACCAATCCCTACTTTTACAATTACCTGCCGAAGTTGTTTTTGTTCGTGCTGGGAGTAACGGGGGGGCTGGTGGTGTTGGCCGCGCTCGGCTGGCTGGGGGGTAAGGCCATCAAAAGCCGCCAATTGAATCGCTGGCTGGGGCTGCCCTCGCCCGGCCAGGCGCTGGCTTTACTGGTGCTGCTGTTCTCGTTTGTGGTTACGCCGCAAACCGCCTTTTACGGCAGCAATCAGCAGCCCACCCAAATCGGCTGGCGGTTTGGAGTGGCCCTGCTCAGTTACCTGTTTGTGCTGCTGGTGGTGCTGGGTGAGCCGATTATTCAAAAGGTGCTGGACTGGCTGAACAGCCGCCGCTGGACAATGCTGGCGGGAGTTTTGGCTGTTGCAATCATCGGAAGCGGCTTGTTCTGGCAAAACCGCGATTTGCTGAGAATCTACCCGGGCAATGACATCGTCTTACGTGACCAGTTCCGCGAGCCGGTGGGAGTGGACGGGTATTTCTCGGCGTATGACTATGTCCGCCGTAATATCCACAACTCGGTGATACAAATCGAACACGGCTTGATGTATTACGTGTATGGGGAAAATTTCAGCAATCAGCCGACCAAACTGCATTATCCGCTGGGGTTGGAAAACATGGTGGCGCAGCGAGATCCGCAGTATTATGTCACGTTTTGCGCCAATTTCTGGACTTATCAGCCGGAAGATTGCCCGGACTATCTGGAATCACCGTCCTTCACCGAGCGCTGGGAGTTGATTTATAAAGATGATTACGGGCGGGTTTATCAGCGCCGATAAACAAGTTGGATAAAACCCTGTTTCGTGTTTTAATAAGATTATGAATGGGGATGTGGACTACACGCTCGCACGTGAGGAAATGGTGCGCGAGCAAATCGAGCGGCGCGGGCTGCGCTCGCCGCGCCTGCTGGCGGCATTCCGTAAGGTGCCGCGTCATCTCTTCGTG
>DLXG01000223.1 GCA_003448875.1 Anaerolineaceae bacterium | reverse complement strand
GCTCTTTCCAAACCTTTACCAATCATTAACATCAATTAATGGTGTCAAAGCAGGTACATTTGGTAAGATAAACAGTGTTTCATTTCCAAATTCTCAGGAGGAGAAAAATGTCTCATAAGTTGTTTCGTTTCAAAACGCTGGTCTTTCTTGTAGTGGCGTTGATGATGGTCATTTCGGCCTGTCAATCCGCTGCTCCGGCAGGAGATCAGGGTGAAACCGACCCCTTGGTAAAAGCAGCCAAGGAAGAAGGCATGTTAACCGTCATTGCACTGCCGCATGACTGGTGTAATTATGGCGAGGCAATTGAGACCTTTAAAGCCAAATACGGCTTGCAGGTCAATGAACTGAACCCGGATGCGGGTTCGGCAGATGAAATTGAAGCCATCAAGGCCAACAAAGATAACAAAGGCCCCCAAGCACCGGATGTGATTGATGTGGGGTTTGGGTACGGCCCGCAACTGGTCGAAGAAAAATTGACCATGCCATACAAAGTTTCGACATGGGACACCATCCCCGATGAAGTCAAACATCCGGATGGCTACTGGTACGGCGATTACTACGGTGTGCTGGCTTTTGAGGTCAACAAAGATGTTGTTAAGAACGTGCCGCAAGATTGGGCCGACCTGCTGAAACCGGAATACAAGGGTCAGGTAGCCTTAGCGGGTGATCCGCGCGCTTCGGCTCAGGCACAGATGAGCATTATGGCAGCGGCCCTTGCCAACGGTGGTACGCTGGATGATGTTACTCCCGGTTTGGAGTTCTTTAAGAAACTAAACGACGCTGGCAACTTTGTGCCGGTGATTGCCAAACAGGCAACGATTGCCAAAGGCGAAACCCCGGTTGTGATGCGCTGGGACTACAATGCCCTTGCGGACAAGAACGCTCTGGCGGGTAATCCTGAAATTGAAGTGGTCATCCCGCAAAGCGGTGTGATTGCCGGTGTGTATCTGCAGGCCATCAGCGCTTATGCCCCTCACCCGAATGCTGCCAAATTGTGGATGGAATTCCTCTATTCGGATGAAGGTCAGTTGATCTGGCTGAAGGGCGGCTGCCACCCGATCCGTTACAATGACATGGTGAAGCGCAACGTGATTCCGCAGGAATTGAACGATGCCCTGCCGCCGGCGGAACTTTACGCCAAAGCGGTTTTCCCGACTGTTGAACAAATTAATAATGCCAAGCAACTGATTGCCGAAAAATGGATGGAAGTTGTTGGCGCGGATGTTAAGTAAACTTACCAAAAATTCAACCAACCGACGGGACGCGCGTCACGCGCGTCCCGTTACCTCATCCTTGCTGAACTGGCTGGGCGTTTTGCCCTTTTTTGTCTTCATATTTCTCTTCGTTTTCTTGCCCTCATTTTCGCTGGTAAGCGGTAGTTTTCAGGATCGGCAGGGGAATTTTACCTTTCAAAATTACATTGATCTTTTCAGCCCCTCGATTTTCAGTGCTTATTGGATAACCATCCGCATCAGCCTGGCATCTGCGATTGGCGGTGGTATATTAGGCTTTTTCATGGCCTACGCTGTTACCCTGGGAGGCTTACCCAAAGGGCTGCGGAATGCTTTACTGACTTTTTCGGGGGTTGCCTCGAACTTTGCCGGTGTTCCGCTAGCGTTTGCCTTTATTGCAACTCTTGGGCGCACCGGTATGATTACCGTGTTGCTCAAAATGGCCGGAATTGATTTGTATGAGCGCGGTTTCAGTCTGTATAGTTTTTGGGGACTGACCCTCACATACATGTATTTTCAATTTCCGTTGATGATTTTGATCATCACCCCTGCTTTGGATGGTTTGAAACGAGAATGGCGCGAGGCTGCTGAAAACCTGGGGGCATCTTCGTGGACATACTGGCGGCGGGTAGCCTTACCGGTGCTGACCCCATCTATCCTTGGGGCGATGATTCTGCTTTTCGGCAATGCCTTTGGTGCGTATGCCACTGCACTCTCCCTGACGGGCGGCTTTATCAATCTAATCACGATTTTGATCGGCTCACAAATAAAAGGAGATGTATTGCAAAATACGGGATTGGGTTACGCGCTGGCAATTGGCATGGTGATCGTCATGGGAGCAGCCATTGTCATTTATTATTTCCTGCGCCGGCGTAGTGAGAGGTGGTTGAGATTATGAGGAAACGCAACACCTTATGGTCGTGGTTCTGGATGGTTTTAGGAGGATTGTATTTCTTCTTGCCGCTGCTGGCCACTTTTGAATTTTCCTTGAAAGCCCGCAAAGGGGTATACAGCTTTCTTGCTTATGAACGGGTCTTTGCCGATCCGCTATTCTTGCGAACGTTCATTTTTTCATTGGAAATGGCGGTACTCACCGCTCTGGCAGGGATTTTACTGATTTTCCCAACCGTGTACTGGATTCGTCTGAAATTACCCCAACTAAGAGGATTGATTGAGTTTGTGAGCATGCTGCCGTTTGTGGTGCCGGCGATTGTGCTGGTGTTTGGATTGATTCGCGTTTTCAGCGGTGCGCCATTTTTCTTGACGAATACATTTGCCGGTACCAATGTGCTGCTGGTGGCAGCCTATGTGGTTCTGACCATGCCTTACTTATACCGTTCGATTGATACCGGCCTGCAGGCCATTGATGTGCGCACTCTGACCGAAGCAGCCCAAAGTTTAGGCGCAGGCTGGGGTACAATACTCTTTCGCGTCATTCTGCCAAACGTGCGGGTTTCGATTTTGAGCGGTTCTTTTCTGGCGGTGGCGACCGTGATGGGAGAGTTCACGATTGCCAGTTTTCTGGTGGGTATCCGGGCGTTTGGCCCCTACATGTCGCTGGTCGGTCAGAACAAGACCTACGAGTCTTCATCGCTGGCTATTATCAGTTTTGCCCTGACCTGGGCGTTCATCGGTTTGATTCAATTGTTGAATCGCGGAAGAGCGCAAACTCAAATTGCAGGAGCCCACTGAGGTTGACATCCGATTATGACATACCTTCTGCTTTCCAATCTCTCTAAATATTATGGCAATACTCTTGCAGTAGAAAAATTCAACCTTGAAATTGAGCGAGGCGAATTTGTTTCCTTCTTAGGCCCGAGCGGTTGTGGAAAGACTACCACACTGCGCATGGTGGCGGGCTTTGAGGTACCGGATGAGGGCAATATTTTACTGGAAGGTGAGGAAATCACTCATCTGCCGCCCAATCAACGCATGGTTGGGATGGTCTTTCAATCCTACGCATTATTCCCGAACATGAACGTGGCTGACAATGTGGCGTTTGGTCTTTCGGTGCGTAAAATGCCCCCCGAACAGATTCGTCAGCGTGTTTCGGAGATTTTGAAAATCGTCCAGTTGGAAGAGTTGCAAAAACGTTACCCCTATCAATTATCCGGCGGCCAGCAGCAGCGGGTGGC
>DLXG01000055.1 GCA_003448875.1 Anaerolineaceae bacterium | reverse complement strand
GCATAACATAATTTGAGAGGGAGGTGATCAGGATCTCACCCCGGGATTGAGGGGGTAAAGCATTGCCGTTCTCATCAATCACTTCGAGGTAATTTCCCCACGGGGCGACCCACAACCCTTGCATACCGGGTAGTTCACAGGCGATTGCACCGCATTCCCGTGAGCCGTAATAGTTATAAACCTCACATTGGAAAACCTGCCTGATCTTCTCTCTCATCGCGGGGAATAATGTTCCGGCTGAGGTGAAAATGGCCCTGGGAGGATAAACCGGGAGGTTGTTCTTTTCAAAGAAATTTGCGGCTTCGTAAATCGATTCGGCATAAGCCATAATCAGACTGGGGCGTTTCTGGTGGATGAGTCTGGAAAATGCATAGAGGGTTGATGGGCTCATGCGATACGCGTTGATGAAACTGGCGTTGGTTAAGTGTGTGACGAGTGCAGCCGTCCACTTCTCAGTACCTTGAAGAATGTCTCGTTCCGACCCCCACAGGAAGATTTTGGGTTCACCGGGTTCTATGCCGATGATTTTGGAATAAAGCAAAGAAATAGCCCGCGAGGTTGTGTAAAAGCCGCTATCTTGTAGAAAATGCACCGGTTCGCCCGTTGAACCTCCGGAGTGGTTGAGTTTGTACTTACGATGGGATACATCATCAGAGGTCAAACGATCAAACTGGTTGCGTAGAATATCTCTGGTTAGAATAGGAAAGTTTTTCAGATAAGCGAATGGATTTTCATGGAATCCGTTTCCCATTTTTTCGATAATGGCAGCGTAGTATGGAACATGGTTTCTGGCATGGTCGAGCAGTTTGATCAAACGGTTCTTCAGCAGATCCGGCGGAATGCCCTTCCGATACTGTGAATAAAACTGCTGATATGTGCTTCCGATGGGATAACCGCGTAGAGCAAAGAGCAGAAAATATAGGGTTTCTCTCAGACGATTTCCGATCCCCATTGGGTTTATTTCCTCAAAATTGCCAAAAAAATGAAACGGGTGAAAAAATTTACATCAAGGTTTTCTGGTTTGAGGTTTGAGCGGGAATATGAAAGTATGTCGGACTTTTTGAGCCGCAGTCATAAAAAATTGTCTGAAACCGAGTTGGTGCAGGCGAAAATGCCAGCGATAACCAATCCGATTGAACCACTGGCGTTTCTTTTGGTACCAGATGGGATAAACTTCGATATCCAGTTTTTGCAATGGCTTGCTAACAACGTTCAGGCGTCGCTCGGCGCGATGGAAAGGATCCGATATCGTTTGTCCGTCAACCCGCCAGAAAGAGTGCAGAAATATTTGAGGCTTTCCCCCTTTGGAAAAATGAATCTCGACCCCTAAACTTTCACGATTGCGCTGGACTTCCTTCACCAGCCAGTTCCCGCTCTCATCACGAATATCCGAAAAGTAAAAATTACCGAGGCTGTAAAAAACAGGGCAATTTCCAAATTGTTCCCAGCCGCGAACCACATGAGGGTGGTGACCGATGATAATGTCAGCGCCTTGCTCGGCCAATCCTTTCGCAATTAAGCGGTCTTGCGGGCGGGGAAAGGCGAACAATTCATCACTCCAATGGAGTACAACCACAATCCAATTCACCTCTTTTTTGTAACGGGAGAGCAGCACGCGGCTGTAATCTAATCCCTTCCAGCAGTTCGGCCCTGGATTTTGATCCCATTCCGGGTGAGTCTCCGGGAAGACCCAGTTCAAAATTGCCAGTGAACCAGAACGGCTTTCCCAAATTTGCGCTTCGCGCTGTTGATCACCCGCAAACCCTGCCCCCACCGCCTTGAAACCTGCCCTGGTAAGTTGTTCACAAGTTGTAATTAACCCCTCTGCTTCTCCATCCAGAATGTGGTTGTTGGCCAAAGCGACGAAGCCGGGTGCCCATCTCTTCACTGTCTCCACCGCGCAGGGGTGGGCTAAAAAGCGCGGCCCGCTGCTGCGTGGCAATGGGTTCAGTTGTGCCCCCAAGGGAATTTCAAAATTGAACAGGATCTGGGTGTTTTCATCGGGTTTCAGGCCGGCAGGTGGTTGCCAACTGCCTTGTTTTGAAAGGTCTTCGCAAATTGCCACATCCCCAAGACAGAGTAGACGTAATTTTTCAAGTGAATTCATGGAAAATTACCAGCCCAAATGCAAATTGTTTTTCAGGAATATCTTTTCTTCCGGTTTGAGGGCGGTGAACCAGGCAATGATTGCGAATATCCCAAAGATTAACGCTGAATAAATTGCTAACCAAAGCCAGTTCTGGGGCGGTGAATAGAGGTAGATAAGAAATGAGCAAGCACCCGCGAGGATTGTGTAAAAAACACCGGGGATAAACGCCGGCAAAAAGACCCACCACGAACGATTCAAGATCCGCGCGGTATATATGGGCATATACAAGCCATTTTTTAGAATCATGGCAATCGCAATTGCAACTGGCACACCAGCGTAACCCCACCTGCCCCAAACAGACAGGGCAATTGCCAGGACAATTGCCCCAATACCGCTTATCAGTGTAGCAATGCCGGGCCACTTAACTCGATCACAGGCATTTTGGACGAATAAAAGCGGTCGTGCGGATAGGCTGAATCCCTGATAAAAAACAACCAGTACCAGTATGGGTGCAAGGAAGGTGAATTCTTCTCCCAGCCAGAGACGGATCAATGGCGTTGCAAAACCACATAATAATCCTACCGGTACAGCCATCAGCAATCCTAAAACTTTCATCGAGATGTAAGCGGTTTGCCAGATTGTCTGAAAATCACCCCTGGCATACTGAGTCAGAATGATGGGCCGCAGGACGATACTGGCTGCATTGGCCGCATATTCAAGCAGCAGGCTTAGTTGCACCATGGAGGCATAACCGCCGGTGATGACCGCTCCAAAGTAACTGTTGATAATCAACAAATCCGCCCGGCTGAGAAGCATTGCACCAGCCATGTTGACCGTCACCCAGCCGGCCATGCTTCCCATTGCCGTCAGTTGCTCTCGCTCAAAGTCATGGATATTCAAGGTCAGTTGCGGGGTGAAAACCTTCCACAAGATGACAAACCCCAGCAGCGAAACCAGCGCGCCGAGCAAAGATGCCGCTCCAACAAACCACAAATGGCGGGTCAGAAGCGAATAAACCAATACGATCAGGCCAATTTTTACGGTCAGCCCAAGGAAGTTGATTCCATTGATAAGGACAAATTGGCTTTTCAGAAAAGGGGAAACGGAGAAAATACTGCCAAGCAAGGTGATAAAAAATGCAGCAGCGGTGAGAATAAATAACCAGATAGAATCAACTTCCCAACCCGCTGGCACATTAAATAGGGTGGGAAAGAATATGGCTAAAATCAGCACGATGGGGGAGAGAGCGCAAATAATACCAACCAGTGAGAACATGGCGGTGTTGAATACCTTATTTGCCTTACGGGTATTCTTTTTCTCGATTTCAATCGCTAAAAATCGGCTGACCGAGTTATAAATGGCAGTGGTGAAGACGGCAGCGTAAGCAACAATCGAATTGGTGAGCGGTATCATCCCAAAGGCCGCCATTCCAATGTGGGCAATCAGGTAGGGGGTTAACCAGAGATTGACGAGAGCAGCGATGACGGTATAAACCACGTTCGAAAAAACGTTGCTGACCAGATGATTGTCAGCCGAGAGGGCAACTTCAACCGGGTGGGTCAGGGAAATGCGGCTCAACTTGCGCCGGATGGGTTTGTTTGAGATCGGAAGAGGGAGAACGAATTTATGAGTCATTGATCAAGGGTCACCAATTAAGGGCGATATTCCATTGCGCCGATATCCGGCTGACTGCCGCGAGAGAAATTTTCAAAATCGCGGGTTACTTCTGTCAGTGGGAGGGCTTTGTTAATGGCCGGTGAGCCGGCCTGCAATTTGAACCACTGGGGGTCGGTAGGGAGTCCCGTTTTTTCCAGCAAAGGGTCAGCGATGACATCAACCGGAGAAATTACATTGCTGACGGGGGTTTTTGACCAGAGGTTATTCGAATAGGTGATTCCTGCGCTGGGGGAGGCAAGGATGATGGGTAAATTGCCGTCCTGTTGGATGATGTTGTTGTAAAAACGCACACTGGTATGGCTGCCATTGCCAATGACTACCCCGGCGGTATCAAAACTGTTCACAAAGGTGTTATAAGCAATCAAGACATCGTTCATACCGCCGCCCTGTACACCCCGCCACCAGTAAAAATTGCGGTGGTTATTGTAGGCAAGATTATTGAAAATTTTGATGTGGGCTGAGGGCGGTTGATATTTTTCGTCTCCCAGCATGATCCCCACATGAGCGTCGTAGCCAAAAATATAACTCTCCGTTTTCATAAACACAAAATTACGGATGCATTCTACATAAGTGGCGTCGGAGATGTAGATATTGGCGGTCAGGTTGTCGTGTGAGATGTTGTTCTCAATGGTGGTATGACTTGCCTCAAAGGTTGAGATGCCCTCACCCCAGTTTTCCCACACCGTATTGCCGCGGATGATGGCGTATTCCGTCAGACGGTCGGTCTGATCTCGGGCTGCGCTGATACCGGCATCATGAATTTCTGCTTTGTTGAATTCGTTATCGAGGGAATTTCTCCAGATTTGGCTGTTTTCAACCAATCCGTAATCTCCGTTGATGAGCACACCCACGTGCTGACTGTGATGAACATTGAGATTGTTTGCCCAATCGTGTTTGCCAAACAATCCCACGCCCATGTATTTTGAGTTCCTGATTTCTAAACCTTCCACCTTGATCCATGAGCCGCGTAAGGATAATAATGCGGTGTACGACGAAGGCAAACGATTGTTTCCATCAAGGATCACCGTTTCTCCGGGGTAGGCGGAAAATTGAATGAGAGCATCGGCTGTCCCGGCGGTTGAAATTTCCACTGCTTCGACATACGTACCGCCGCGGATATAGACGACATCACCCGCTTTCACCGTCCGGGCCGCTTTGCTGATGGTACGCCATGGCTGTGTAAAAGTGCCCGGATTTGAATCGAGACCGCTGGGTGACACATAATAGATATTTATATTTTTGGTGGCATTGACTATTATCGGCAGGAAGATGACAGCGGGTGAATCAAGAATAGTAACCGATGTGGGAAGGAATTCGTTGATCTGGTCTTTCCAAAATCCTCCGCTGATTTCGGGTTTTGCGCTGCTTTCTGCCAGAATAAAAGCACACATCACTGCCAGCGTGAACAGAAGGAGAGTTTTATTGATATAAAATCGGAAACGGGTTTTCAATTTTGGAATAGAGGGGTCTTTATTTCTGAAGAATGGTTTGCCGGTAGTGCCAGTAATAATGGCTGGTGTAGCCTGCCGCATCGTTCAGGACAATCCCTAAATATTTCTTGTTCATTTTCCTTAGGATAGAAAATGCTTTCCTGGCATCCGCCTGCTTGGTTTTCTCGCAACGCAGTACAAGAATCACTCCGTCTACGACGGCGGACAGGTAAGCAGCATCTGCCAGAGCCAGCAGAGGAGGGCAATCCAGCAAAACCAGATTGCTTTCTTTGGAAAGCCTGTTCAAAACGTCCTGCAAGCGAGGCGAGCTCAGCAATGCGACCGTGTCTGTGTTGACATCCCCGCTGGTCATCAGTTTCAGGTTGTGGTTTTGGATGGTTTTTAACCATTCGGAGTGGTTGGGGCGGCTCAGTGCATCGGCCAATCCAATGGATTTTTCAACTCCAAACAACTGGTGAAGCTGGGGAATATGCAGGTCGGCGTCTACCACAATCACTCCCATACCAGCCCGTGAGAGTGCCAGCCCTAAATTGGCCGTAACGAAAGATTTACCTTCCTGCGGGGCCGGGCTGGTGATCAACAGCGTGCGCAAAGGGAGGTGCTGGGCGGCTAGTTGGATTTCAGCGGCCAGTTTCTTGAAATCCTCCGCAATTTCGGGAGATTTATCCGAGCCGATGACGATTTGTTCATCTGAATTCCGGTTGTGGCCGATGATTCCCACCGGTTCAAGTTCGAAAAGTTGAGCAACATTGTGGGGAGTGACGACCTGATTACCGGAGAACTCAAGGAAAAGTACCAGCCCGAATGCAATAAACAAAGTGACCACTGTTGCTAAAGCCCCGTACAAGAGCCAGTTTTGGGTGGGCTCATCCGGTAAGGAAGCCGGCTCGGTAATTGAGATCAGGCTGGCAGTTTTACTCGCTTCCAGTGTTAGCTGGTCGTGATTGCCCAACAGGTCGCGCAATTCGGAATTTTTAGCGGCAAGTTCACTTTCCAGTGTATTGAGATGTAGATCATTCTGGGTTTTTTTCTGCGTCCACTCTCGCATTTCATTCTGGTAGGCTTCAAATTGTTGATTTAGGTCAATTAGTTCATTCTCGAGGCTGGTGATGCGTTTTTGGAAGGGTTCACCCAACAATTTTTGAGCCTGTCGGATGAGTTCATCGCCAATCGTTTGACAGAGCAGCACCGCTTGTTGAGGGTCGTCATCGCTGACCCTCAGCCGAATCAAGCGGGTTTCAGGGACAGAGTTCACCGTAATGCGTGTTTGGAGTGATTGGGTAGTTTCATTCAGGTTGAGGGTCTCGATGACCTGTTCTAATACCGAGGAGCGTATTTGCAGCGAGCCGTCCGTCAAGCGGGTGATGCCGCTTTGAGGGTTGGAGAAACCACCGCCGCCGCTGAACAGTTGCTCATCGTATAACACTGTCAGGGTGGCAGTGTACGGCGGGTTGTTGAGCGTTTCGAGCAGATGTGCCGTTTCGACTACATTCACCTCATTCAAAATCTGATCCAATGAAAACTGCAATTCTCTCAGGCTTGCCTGAAGCGTCTGGTAGGCTGTTCTGTTTTCGGAAATCAGCATATTCAAACGCATCAGTTCAATTTCATATTCAACTTTGGCTTGATTTTGAGCGTCAATGTCGCGCTGGATTCGGGTTATCTCGTTCTTTGTGGTCTCAATTTTTTGCTGCGATTCGTTTAAGGCGGTAGTGAGCTGATCATTATTGAGGTTCTTTACATACTCTACAAATGATGTGGCGATAGAATTCGCCAGCACTTGGGCCTGTACGGGAGAGGAATCGGTTACCGAGATGCGGATTAATT